>JAAYXG010000693.1 GCA_012516015.1 Lysobacteraceae bacterium
AGCACCGGCACTTCGAAGAGATTGCGGAAGTGATCGGCGGCTTTGATGTTCTGCATCGTCTCCGCTATCTCCCGCGACGTCGCAATCCGCTGCGGATGAATGCGGCGCGCGCGCAGCTCTCCGATGCGTTCCTGATACAGGCGCACCCAGGCAATGCCGATCAGCAGCGTCATTGCGAGGGCGGGGATGAGGATGGTGTGTTCGGATGGCATATGAACGTGTGGGGGTGCAGAGGTGTAGGTCACATTCTTACACGTCTACACGTTCCCAAGTGCACACGTCTACACGTCCCGGACGGTGACAGGTATATCTCGGATACGCCCTCGCCATTCGGCGGGGCCGGTGTCATGCACCGATACGCCGTTCGAATCGACGGCGACCGTGACCGGCATGTCCTTCACCTCGAACTCGTAGATCGCCTCCATCCCTAAATCCGCGAACGCAACGACGCGGCTCGAGCGGATGGCCTTCGACACGAGGTAGGCGGCACCGCCTACCGCCATGAGATACGCCGCGCGGTGCTGTTTGATCGCTGCGATCGCCTCGGGCCCGCGCTCGGCCTTGCCGACCATTGCGATCAGTCCGGTTTTCTCGAGCATCATCCGGGTGAACTTGTCCATACGCGTCGCCGTCGTCGGGCCCGCGGGACCGACGGCTTCGCCCTTTACCGGATCGACGGGACCCACGTAGTAGATGACGCGATTCTTGAAATCGAGACCTTCAGGAAACGGTTTGCCCGCTTCGATCAGTTGGCTGAGCCGCTTATGCGCGGCGTCGCGGCCCGTGAGCATCTTGCCGGAGAGCAGTAGACGTTCGCCGGGACGCCAACTCGCGACGTCTTCGCGGGTGAGTGCATCGAGGTTGACGCGACGCGACTCCGGCGAAGCTTCATAGGTGAGCGCCGGCCAAATATCGAGCGGTGGCGGCTCGAGCTTTGCCGGACCTGTGCCGTCCAAGACGAAATGCGTGTGGCGCGTCGCGGCGCAGTTGGGAATCACTGCAACCGGTAATGAGGCGGCGTGCGTCGGATAGTCCTTGATCTTCACGTCGAGCACGGTCGTGAGCCCGCCGAGCCCTTGCGCGCCGATGCCGAGCGCGTTGATCTTGTCGAGGATCTCGAGACGCAGCGCTTCGATCTTGTTCGCTGGGCCGCGTGCGCGAATCTCGTGAATATCGATCGGATCGAAGAGCGACTCCTTGGCCATCACCATCGCCTTTTCTGCGGTGCCTCCGATCCCGATACCGAGCATGCCCGGCGGGCACCAGCCGGCACCCATCTCGGGCACGGTCTCGAGCAGCCAGTCGACGATCGAGTCGGACGGATTCAGCATCGTGAGCGCGGCCTTGTTCTCCGAGCCGCCGCCCTTTGCGGCGAGCGCGAGCTCGAGCGTGTCGCCCGGCACGACTTCCATGTGAATGACCGCGGGCGTGTTGTCGCGCGTGTTCTTGCGGTCGAACGCCGGGTCCGCCACGATCGACGCGCGCAGCTTGTTGTCGGGGTGATTGTAGGCGCGGCGCACGCCTTCGTTGATCATGTCCGCAAGGCTCATTTCCGCTTCCCACCGTGCGTTCATCCCCACCTTCGCGAATACGGTGACGATGCCGGTGTCCTGACAAATGGGCCGATGGCCTTCGGCGCACATTCGCGAATTCACGAGAATCTGCTTGATCGCATCTTTCGCCGCGGGGCTCTCTTCGATTTCGTATGCCGCGCTCATCGCGCGGATGAAGTCGGGCGAATGGTAGTAGGAGATGTACTGAAGAGCGTCGGCGACGCTCTGAATGACGTCTTCTTGCTTGATCGCAGCCATGATGGTCGGTGGGGTTGAGCGAACGCTCAATCTATCATTTGCGCGTGTGGACGTGTAGACGTGTGGAGGTGTAGACGCCAGAGTCTCCGTGCTCCGTTCTCGTCTACACGTCCACACCCCTACACGTCTACGCGTCTATGGACCTGAAGCGAACTGTTTCAGGCGCTCCAAGTACGCCATTTCGTCCGGCGGACGTCCGAATCGTTGCGCCTCCCACAACGCTTCGGCGAGGCATTCGATCATCACGTGCTCGGCTTCGTGCTCATCGCCTCGCTTGCGCGCGATCGCTTCGAACACTGCGCGAATGCCGGCAGGGCGATTCGTCGCAATCTGATCGCGCACCGCGAGATGTAGGCCCATGTGCAAGAACGGATTGGACTCGCCGCTTTCGGGCGTGTAGTCGCGCGCAATCGCGGCTTCGACATCTTCGAGCACGGCTTGATACTCGGGATGCAGCGCGATGACATCCGCGATCTGCGCTTCGAGCGGCTCCATCGGCAGCCCCTCGCGATGTTTTCGCCACGCTTCGACATAAGCGCGGCGCAAATCTTCGCGGGAGTGGGTATCGAAAAAAGGCATTGGCTTCGCGTGTGTAAGGTGTGAAGTGTGACGTGTAGTCGCAGAGGCGTAACGCGTCGCTTCTGACGTTACACTTTACACCCTACACCTCACACTTCTTCGCGCGTTTTCGCCTCATACTCGCACAAATCCCGAATCAAGCACTCCGGGCACTTGGGTTTGCGTGCGGTGCAAGTATAGCGCCCGTGCAGGATCAGCCAGTGGTGCGCATCGTGTCGGTACTCTTTCGGCACGACCGCGAGCAGCTTCTCCTCGACTTCGCGCACGTTGCGCCCCGGCGCGATGCCGGTGCGGTTCGCGACTCTGAAGATGTGCGTATCGACCGCAATCGTCGGCTCGCCGAAGGCCGTGTTCAGGATCACGTTCGCGGTCTTGCGTCCGACGCCCGGAAGCGCTTCGAGCGCCTCGCGGGATCGCGGCACTTCTCCGCCGTGCTCCTCGACCAGAATGCGGCAGGTCTCGATGATGTTCTTCGCTTTCGTGTTGAAGAGGCCGATCGTCCGAATATAGGGCGAGAGACCTTCGACGCCGAGCTTCAGGATCGCCTCCGGCGTATTGGCGTGCTTGAAGAGCACGCGCGTCGCCTGATTCACGCTCTTGTCCGTCGCTTGTGCGGACAGAATGACCGCCACGAGCAGCTCGAACGGCGTGCGATATTCGAGCTCGGTGGTCGGTGAAGGATTGGCTTCTTTGAAGCGGGAGAAAATCGCGCGAATCTTCTTTGGAGTCATTCGATGGCCGTTTGTCGACGCTGCAACCCGTTGCGTACCGCCAGGAGCAGCCCGAGCGAGAGAAACGCCCCAGGGGGCAACATCGCGAGCAGAAAACCCATGTCGACGCGAAACAGCGTGATCTCTCCTGCTGTCGAGCCGATCAGCGCTTGTGCATCGTGAAGAATGGACCCGCGGCCGACGATCTCGCGTGTGACGCCCAAGATGAGAAGAACGAAGGCGACGGCGAGCGTCAGGCTTGCGACACTTGCGAGCGTTTTGCGCCATGAGGGGCGCGGCGCACGCAGCGTGTGCACGAGCGCGAGATTCGCGACGATCAGCGGCAGGAACACGCCCACGATCTCATGAGCGACGTGAAACCAAGCGCGCATCGCGACCTCGACGATCGCAACGACGCTCGCAGTCACGAGCAGGATCGCCACGAGCTGCGTATCCTCGTCGAGCCAGCGCTTCAGGAGCATGAGAATGCTCGCCGAGATGAGACCGACGAGGGTCGTTGCGATCCCGAGGCTCAAGGCGCTCACGACCGTGTCGCTTGCGGCGATCGAAGGGCAGAGAGCGGCGATGAGGATGAGGTCCGCCTCTCGCTTCTTTCTGCCGGTTGTCGTCTCGTTGATCATACGGGGCCCATGGGGCGTGTGGACGTGTAAGCGTGTAAACGTGTAATCGTGTAATCGTGTGGACGCGGGAATCTCGCTTGCGTTCTGACGTCCGCACGTCTACACGTCCGAAGCAAATAACGCATCTCGATTCAGTCGATAGAACTCGAGGGATCTTCTCACGGCCTTGACTATCGCACGCGGCGTGATCGTCGCGCCCGTGAACGCGTCGAAGTCGCCGCCGTCCTTTTTCACCGTCCAACGTTGCTGCGGCGGATTCGCGAGCGAACGCCCCTCGAATGCCTCGAGCCAATCGGCTTCTCGGGTCTCGAATTGATTGCCGAGCCCGGGCGTCTCGTTATGACGAAGCACCTGGACGCCGATCAAGGTGCCATCGTAAGCGATTGCCACCAACAGCTCGATGGGCCCACGGTAGCCATCGGGTGCGATCGGCCGCAGCACGGCGGCGACCGGTCGCCCATTCTTGCGGACGCGGTAGACCGTCACGGGGCGCGCGGTGCCGAGAAAATCGGGTGCTGCGACTTCAATCGTGTCCTCGAGCGGCTCGTTGTCATATATGTCGGGCGCCAAGAGCGCGCTCAGCGCGCTCGCCACGCCCGTCTGCTGGTTGATCGCAATGCGCTCGCGCGTCGCATCCGCGAGCCACACGAGCGCGCCGGTGAGAAGCGCAAGCACACATACGAGCGCGACGATCGCAACGCTCGCGCGGCGGCGGGGCGCAACGAATTCAGGGCCGTTTCGCGTGTCCATAAATGCGCGGCACCGTATAGCGATCGATCAGGGGGACTGCGAGGTTCATCAGCAACACCGCGAACGCGACGCCGTCCGGATATCCGCCCCAGGTTCGGATCGTATAGGTGAGCACGCCGATGCCGCTTGCATAGATGAGCCGTCCGCGATCGCTCGTGGCTGCGGAGACGGGGTCGGTCGCAATGAAGAATGCGCCGAGCATGCTCGCGCCCGAGGTCAAATGAAACACCGGGCCCGCATACGCGCCGGGGTCGATTGCGTACATGATGGACGCGCATACGGCGAGCGAGCCCAGCATGGCAACCGGAATCTGCCACCGAATGATGCGCAGCGCGAGCAAGGCGATCCCGCCGATCAGCGTCGCCAGGTTGATCCACTCCCAGCCGCGTCCGCCGAAGCCGCCGAAGATCGGGCTCGCGTGCGCTTCCTGCATCGTCATCCCCATCGCGAGGTTCGTTCGCAGCGCATCGAGCGGCGTAGGCGACGTGATCGCATCCCAAGTAAAGGCGTCGGGTAGCTGCCCGGTGAGGATCGTCGTCGCCGTTTGCAGGAACGAGAGCTGCTCCGTGCGCAACTCCGGTACGTCGGGCGGCAGCCACGTGAGGAGCTGAGCCGGAAACGAGACGAGGAGCACGGCGTAGCCGACCATTGCAGGATTGAAGACATTCATGCCGACGCCGCCGAAGGCGTGCTTCGCAACGAGGATGGCGAACGCGGTGCCGCTCACGACGAGCCACCAAGGTGCGAGCGGAGGCAAACACAGGGCCAGCAGGAGCGCCGTGACGATCGCCGTTCCGTCCGTGAGATATTGCTGCAGCGACTTCTTGCGAAGATGCAGCGCGAGGGCTTCGGTTGCGAGCGCGGTGGCGATCGCCAGGATACTTTGGATGAGTAGCCCGGGCCCGAAGAACACGACGTGCACCGCGATCGTCGGCAAGAGCGCGTAGATGACGATGCGCATGACCTTCGAGACGGTTTGCGGTACGACGACATGCGGCGGCGCGGCGGTCGGAAAGCGCACGTTTAAGCATCCTTGCGGCGCGCCTGGCGCCGCTTCTCTTCCAAACGTTGGCGTTGCTCCGCTTCGAGCCGCTGCAGGCGCGCCGTGCGTTCCTCGAAACGCAGCCGTGCCGCGCGCGCGTTGTCGCGCGCAAGCAGATGAGTGGCAAGTCGGGGCTTCGCCTCGCGGAAGCGCTCGACGAGCGGAATCTGGCTTGGGCACACATAGTCGCAACAGCCGCATTCGATGCAATCCATGAGGCCGTAGCGTTCGAGGCCATCGAGATCCGTCGCACGCGCGTAGACATGGAGCTGTTGCGGCAGCAGGAACGCGGGGCAGACTTCCGCGCAGTTGCCGCAGCGGATGCAGGGCATCTCCCGTCGACGCGGCTCGAGATCGAGCGCCGAGGCAGCAACGATACAGTTCGTCGCTTTGACGACCGCGACCTCATCGGTCGAGAGCGCCATTCCCATCATCGTGCCGCCCATGAGCAACCGCTCGACGCGCGGCGTATAGCCGCCGCATTCCGCAATCAGCTGCGAGATTGGCGTGCCGAGACGCACTTCCAGGTTGCATGCGCGCGCGACACCGTCGCCGGTGATCGTGACGATGCGGCTCACGAGCGGCTCGCCGTCTCGGACCCAGCGAGCCGTCGCGGCAGCGGTGCCGACGTTGTGGCAGAGGATGCCGATGTCGGGCGGCAGGCCGTCGAACGGAACCTCGCGTCCGAATACGGACGCGATGAGCTGGCGCTCGCCGCCCGAAGGATAGATCGTGGGCACCACTTGAACGCGTATGCGTCCATTCTCGGTTTGCGCGATCGCTGCGCGTAGGGCATCCGCGGCCCGAGGCGCATCGTCCTCGAGCGCGATCACGCATTCCTGTGCTTGCAATGCATGCATCAGGATGCGCGCCCCATGCACGACGTCGTGCGGACGTTCGCGCATCAGCATGGCGTCGCAACTAATGTAGGGCTCGCATTCCGCGCCGTTGATCAGGAGCGTGGGCGCGGATGCTTGCGCGCCGCGTTCGAGCTTCGCGAGCGTGGGAAACGCCGCGCCGCCGAGGCCGACGATGCCGCCTCGACCGATGTGCTCGCGCAGCTCGCGCGGCTCGAGGGACAGGAAATCCTCGATCGCGCGCGCTGACGAATGACGCATCTCGCGCCCGTCGTTATCGATGACGATGCTGAGCGCGGGCGCGCAAGCACGAGTGACCGAGGCGCGCGGTTCGATCGCGACGATTCGGCCCGAGATCGGCGCATGTAGCCACGCGCTCGTGTCCGCCGCCGGCTCTGCGATCGGTTGACCGATTGCAACCGTATCGCCGACCGCGACGATCGGGACGGCGGCACCGCCTGCATGTTGATCGAGCGGCAGCACGGCGGTGCTCGGTGCCGCCGCCATTCCGATGGGATCGCGCGTCGAGCGCTCCTTGTGCGCTTCGAGCCGCAAGCCGCCGCGTGCGCTGCTCCCTCGCACCATCGTTCAGCCGGAGAGGACGTGCGGCCGCGAGGCACCAAGCACTTCGGTGGCGGAGGTCGTCGCCGGCCGCATCTCGATGCAATCGACCGGACAGGGTGGGATGCACAACTCGCAACCCGTGCAGTCGGCTGCAATGACGGTGTGCATGTGCCGCTGTGCGCCGACGATGGCGTCCACAGGGCATGCTTGAATGCATTTCGTGCAGCCGATGCAGGCGGGCTCGTCGATCCACGCGATCATCGGTACGGGGGGCATGACGCCGAACTGCGGATCGACGCTTTTCGGGGGGCGGCCGAGAAGCTTCGCCAGCGCCTCGGCGGTGTTGTCGCCGCCCGGCGGACATTGATTGATGTCCGCGCTGCCCTCCGCGAGCGCGGTCGCGTAGGGACGACATCCTGCAAACGTGCATCGTCCACACTGCGTTTGCGGCAGCAGGTCGTTGATGCGCTCGATGAGCCGCGCGCGAGCGGCGGCGTCGGCGCCGTTTGCTGCCGCTCGGTTCGCGAGCAGCGACAAACCTGCCAGGCTCATCATCACTACGAAGGCAATCAGCGCGGTCATTCCGGAATGAGCCCGATGAAGCCCATGCATCCGAGCGCCATGAGCCCAACGGAGATCAGGCCGATCGGCGCCTCTTTGAACGGAGCGGGGACGTCGGCGTAGCGCACCCGCTCGTACAGGGTGGCGGCGGCGAGCAGGAACACTGCAAAGGCGCCCGCGGCGCCGGCCGCGAGCAGCAGAAGGCGCGCGAAGCTCGACGCAAGCTGGCCGCTCAAGAGGGCGATGCCGAGAAGCGCGCTATTCGTTGCCAGGACCATCGTGAATGCGGGTCGAGCGGGAGCACGTGTGCCGGCGCGCCGCACGAGCAGCTCCGCGATCGAGACGGCGGCGAGGATGAGCGCAACGAATGCGGGCGTGCGCAGATACGAAAGCTGCAGGGCCGCGAGCACGAGCGTGTCCAAGATCCAAGTCGAAATTGCGACGAGAGGAATGGCAATCAGGTGCGCATGCACGAGTCCCATGGCGTTCTCGTACACATCCGCGGTATCCGCAAACGGCCGCCACCCTTCGACTCCGCGTATCGCAACCATGCTGACGAGCACGGCACTCAAGAGGATGAGGAGGAGGGAGGACATAGAAATGGACGTGGGGCCTGGGCAAGAGCGGATCCGTCTATTCTAGCCCGAGCCCCTGGTCCCGAGCCCCAGGCCCTTATTTCACCTTCATGCCCGCCTCCGCCCCCGCGTCCGGCGAGAGCAGGAAGATGTCTTTGCCGCCGGGTCCTGCGGCGAGGACCATGCCCTCCGACGTGCCGAAGCGCATCTTGCGCGGCTTCAGGTTTGCGAGCACGAGCGTGAGGCGGCCGGTCAGTTGCTCCGGTGTGTAGGCGGAGCGGATGCCCGCAAAGACCGTGCGCTGTGCATCGCCGATGTCGACCGTGAGCTTGAGCAGCTTGTCCGCGCCCTCGACCGTCTCGGCATGGACGATCTTCGCGATCCGCAGGTCGAGTTTCGCGAAGTCGTCGATCGTAATTGTGGGAGGGCTCGG
>JAAYXG010000694.1 GCA_012516015.1 Lysobacteraceae bacterium
CGACACCAGGGCTGCATACCCACCTTCGTCGCTCCGGCGTAGGCCGGAGTGCAGGCCTCTGCGCGCATAACGCGCCGTGTTTTTGCCTGGATCCCGGCCTCCGCCGGGACGACGATGTCTTTGAGTCTCGGCAAATTGCAAGCGCCCGGTTTCTTCGCGATTCTTCGCGTTAGTCGTATGCCGTACCGGCCCCCCGATTTGCGCTCGTTCGGGGTCCTGTGTTATCAAATAGCAATGAATCTCTTCTCGGTCCGCTATTGGTTTTGGTTTTACTACGGATTCCGTAGCCACTGGCGGAAGGGCTGAGCTCGATTCGAAACTGACGAAACCAGAGTATTCAAACCAAACCGCCAGTCGAAGCTGGCGGTTTTTTTTTGCAAAGCTGCTGCGAGACAGGCGCCACGTGAGGCCGCAAGACAATGACGATTCGCACCGATGACCTGCGCATTCTTGACATAAAGGAGCTGGTCACGCCCGCCGAGCTCGCACGCGAGTATCCGTGCAGCGAGCGCGCGTCGAAGACCGTCGCCGAGTCGCGCCGCGCACTGCAGCGCATCCTTCACGGGCAAGACGACCGGCTGATCGTCGTCATCGGGCCCTGCTCGATCCACGACACGGCGGCCGCGATCGAATATGCCGAGCGTCTGAAGGCGCAGCGCGATCGCTTGCGCGACGAGCTCGAGATCGTGATGCGTGTCTATTTCGAGAAGCCGCGCACGACTGTCGGTTGGAAGGGCTTGATCAACGACCCCGATCTCGACGGCAGCTTCAACATCAACAAAGGCCTTCGCGTCGCTCGCAAGCTCCTGGGCGACATCAACGAGCTCGGTTTGCCTGCGGGCTGCGAGTTCCTCGACATGGTGACGCCGCAGTACATCACGGAGTTCGTCTCGTGGGGCGCGATCGGCGCGCGCACGACGGAGAGCCAAGTGCATCGCGAGCTTGCGTCCGGATTGTCGTGTCCCGTCGGATTCAAGAACGGTACGGACGGCAACGTGAAGATCGCGATCGACGCGATCCAAGCAGCCTCGCATCCGCATCATTTTCTCGCCGTGACGAAGCAGGGTCGCACCGCGATCGCCGCGACGAGCGGCAATCCGGATTGCCACGTGATCCTGCGCGGCGGCAAGACGCCGAACTACGATGCGGCGAGCGTCGATGGCGTGTGTGCGCAACTCAAGAACGCGAAAGTCGCCGAGCGGCTGATGATCGACGTGAGCCACGGCAACAGCAGCAAACGACCCGAGAATCAGCCGATCGTCGCGGCCGATATCGCGCAGCGAATCGCTCAGGGCGAGTCGCGCATCACGGGTCTGATGGTCGAGAGCCACTTGCAGGCGGGGCGTCAGGATTTGCAGCCCGGGCGCAAGCTCGTGTACGGAAAGAGCATTACGGACGGATGCATCGATTGGGAGACGTCGGTGACGCTGCTCGAGTCGCTCGCGCAAGCAGTTGCGCAGCGGCGCGAATTGCATCGCGGCGTGGCGCGAGCGGCGTTGGCGAGCTGAGTGCTTCGTCCACAGTCTTCAGTCGACAGTCGACAGCCAGCAGTCCGCGCTGCGCCCGAGCTGTAGACAGCACGCTGTGAGCTAAGGACTCATATCCACCGTCGCACCCCCTCCTTGTATTGCCTGTACTCCTCGCCGAACGTCTCTTCGAGAAACTGCTCCTCCGGCAGCACGAACTGATTGCGGAGGATGAAGAAGAAGATCACCGGCGGCGCGAACGCGCTGACCGTGCCGAAGATGATCGCGACCCCGAACGATACGAGGAGCAAGCCGATATACATGGGATTGCGGCTGTAGCGATAAAGGCCGGTGCGTACGAGCGTCGTCGCGGGTTCGAAGGGTTTCACGGCCGTTCCCGCTCTCTTGAACAGACCCGCACCCATGGCCGACACGAAGGTGCCGAGAACGATCGACGCGATCCCGATGAGATCGGCCGCCCCGCTTCGAAGGATGTGAGTGATCGGGATCGTGTGGTGAAGCGCTGCCGTCGCCGCGATCGTGAA
>JAAYXG010000695.1 GCA_012516015.1 Lysobacteraceae bacterium
CGGTGCTTTGGTCGGCGGTCGGCTACGGCGCTGGCATGCTCGCGCGGAAGCTCGACGCCCAGCGCGTGCAAGCGCTCAATTGGCGCAACGCCGATGACCGCGGCTCAGCTCGGATTCGCGTGCCGCGTGCGCGGCTCGGGGAACTCGGTCCTGAATCACGGCATCTCGCGGCGCCTCGATGTTCAGCGTAATCACCGCGCCCGTATTGCCGCACTGCGCGCAGGTGCTGTTCGAGATCGTTTCAAGCGCAACTGTCGTGTCGAAGTAGGTCTCGCGTTGACAATGGCTGCACATGCATTTGATGGCGTGTCGCATACTTCCTCTCCGCGTCCTTGGATCACCCGCAGTTCTTGTAGAGCCCTTTGTACCTGTGATACCGACCGCACCGCAATCGGGGCTTTCGTGTGTCTGCCACCCACGACAGCAGTCAAACTCATTGTGACCGAACGAGCGATCAAGTGTGTTTCCGTCTTGTAACGTCGAGTGTCGCCGGCGGATGACGAGTGCTCGTGTCACGAAATGCGCAATCGCATTGCGGTGTGGGGAGAGAACGACGCGAGAGATTGATGCAGGAAGAGGGAAGGGCCAAAAAAAAGAGCGGATCTCGCGATCCGCTCTTTCTCCAACAGTCGCCGGCTGCAATACAGGCGGTCGCGGGTGAAGATCAGGCCGCTCTCGCCTTCGTCGCTTCTGCGATGACCGCGTCCGCAACGTTCTTCGGCACCGGCTCGTAGTGCGAGAACTCCATCGTGTACGAGGCGCGGCCGCTCGTCATGCCGCGGAGATGACCGATGTAGCCGAACATCTCCGAGAGCGGCACGGTCGCAATGACGGCCACGTTCGTACCGCGCTCGAGCTGCTCCTGAATCATGCCGCGACGGCGATTGAAGTCGCCGATGACATCGCCGAGGTAGTCGGGCGGCGTCACGGTTTCGACCTTCATCACCGGCTCGAGCAAGATCGGGTTCGCTTTGCGAATGGCTTCGCGGAAGCATGCCTTCGCCGCGATCTCGAACGTCATCGCGTTCGAGTCGACGTCGTGGTAGCTGCCGTCCGTCAGACGCGCGCGGAAATCGACGGTCGGGTAGTGGGCGAGCACGCCGTCTTCCATCTGAAGCCTGAGGCCTTTCTCCACCGAAGGCACGAATTCCTTCGGCACCGATCCGCCGACGGTTTCGTCGACGAACTCGAAGCCCTGGCCGCGCTCGAGCGGCTCGAACGTGATCCACACTTCCGCGAACTGGCCGGAGCCGCCCGTCTGCTTCTTGTGGATGTATTGTTCGGAGATCGGCTTCGTGAACGTCTCGCGGTAGGCGACCTGCGGTTGTCCCATGACGCCTTCCACGCCGAACTCGGTGCGAATTCGGTCGAGCGTGACTTCGAGGTGCAACTCACCCATGCCGCGTAGAATCGTCTGCCCGGTTTCGCGGTCCGTCTCGAGGTACAGCGACGGATCGGCGCGCACCATCTTGCCGAGCGCCGTCGAGAACTTCTCCTGATCCTGCTTGTTCTTCGGCTGCACGGACACGCTGATGACCGGGTCCGGGAAGCGCATACGCTCGAGCACGACCGGTGCATTGGCATCGCACAGCGTATCGCCCGTGTCGGTCTCGGAGAGCGAGACGAGCGCGATGATGTCGCCCGCGCGCGCCTCCTCGATCGGGTTCGCCTGCTGCGCGAACATCTCGACCATGCGGCCGATCTTCTCGCGCTTGCCGCGCGTCGAATTCATGACCGACATGCCCTTCGTCAGCACGCCGGAGTAGACGCGTACGAACGTGAGGGCGCCGTAGGCGTCGTTGATGACCTTGAACGCGAGGCCGGCGAACGGCTCGTCATCCGAGCAAACGCGCTCGCCGATCGGGTTACCGTCAACGTCCACGGTCTTGATCGCCGCGACGTCGGTCGGTGCGGGCAGATAGTCGACGACGGCGTCGAGCACTTGCGTGACGCCCTTGTTCTTGTAGGACGAGCCGCACAGCACCGGATTGAACGCGCTGCTCAGTGTGCCCTTGCGCAGGCACTTGCGCAGCACGTCCGCGGACGGAACGATGCCGTCGTTCAAGTAAGCCTCCATCGCTTCGTCGTCCTGCTCGAGGCACGTATCGACGAGGTCGCTACGGAACTTGTCGATCTGGGCGAGGATCGCGCGATCGCTCGGAACGGTGATGTTCAGCTTGTCCGCGATGTCGGGCGTGATGTCGTAGGCGATGGGCTTGGCGTCGCGATCGTCCGACTCCCAAACGAGCGCCTTCATCTCGACGAGGTCGACCATGCCCTTGAAGTTGTCTTCCGAGCCGATCGGCAGTTGCACGGGCAGCGGACGAGCGCCGAGACGATTCTTGATCATGTCCACGCAGCGCAGAAAGCCCGCGCCGCTGCGATCCATCTTGTTTACGTAGCAGATGCGCGGCACGCCGTAGTTGTCGGCGAGACGCCAGTTCGTTTCCGACTGCGGCTCGACGCCCGCGACGCCGTCGAACACGACCACCGCGCCGTCGAGCACGCGCAGCGAACGATTGACTTCGATCGTGAAGTCGACGTGGCCCGGAGTGTCGATGACGTTGATCTTCTTCTTACGCCAGAACGTGGAGACGGCAGCGGATTGAATCGTGATGCCGCGCTTTTGCTCCTGCTCCATGTAGTCGGTCGTCGTGGAAGACTTGAGGTCCTTCGTTTCGTGGACGTCGACCATCGTGTGCTTGCGCCCCGTGTAATAGAGGATCCGCTCGGTCGTCGTGGTCTTGCCCGCATCGACGTGGGCGATGATGCCGATGTTGCGGATGTCGGAAAGCGGCGTGGTACGGGGCATAGGGCAATTTCCATTACAAAGGCGAAGAAGGTATGGGCTGCCGCGAGGGCGGCAGGGCGCCCAGCGAACGTGGGCGCGGATTCTACTGGAACTTC
>JAAYXG010000696.1 GCA_012516015.1 Lysobacteraceae bacterium
GGATGCGAAAGCCTCGTGTGGCACCACGATCCCGCTTGCGATCACCGCATCGCCAACACTTCGACACACTGAACAAGCGTCCATGTAGTCCTTACTTCGATAAGCATCCGATAAACGGCAACGGTCTGTCGAAGATGAAGGTTCCAGGGCATCTGCCGAAGGCGCGCGGGAGGGAAGCCGCCGCGACGATGAACTCTTCGACCGCTTACACGTTCTTGCCGCATGATCTCGCGCAAGATTCGCATCGGCATCTCAGGTTGGCGTTACGCTCCGTGGCGCGGTGCGTTTTATCCGGCGAATCTGCCGCAACGGTTGGAGCTGTGGTACGCCTCGCGAATCTTCTCGACGATCGAGATCAACGGCTCGTTCTACTCGCTGCAGCGGCCGGAGTACTTCGAGCAGTGGTATCGAGAGACGCCGGATGACTTCATCTTCGCGGTCAAGGGACCGCGGTTCATCACGCACATGAAGCGCGTGCGCGAAGTCGAGACGCCGCTCGCGAACTTCTTCGCATCGGGCGTGTTCAACTTGCGCGAGAAGCTCGGCCCGATCCTATGGCAGTTTCCGCCGCAATTCCGATTCGATGCGCCGAAGCTCGAGCAGTTCTTCGCGCTATTGCCGACGAATACCGAAGCCGCGCTCAGGCTCGCCCGGAAACGAGACCATCGCCTGAAAGGCCGTGCGCGACTGGCGATCGACGCGCGTAGACCGCTGCGGCACGCGATCGAGATTCGTCACGAGAGCTTTCTCGATGCTCGCTTCGTGGAGCTGTTGCGCCGATTCGGCATCGCGCTCGTGATTGCCGAGACGGCGAAGCGATGGCCCCTGGTGCACGACATCACCGCGAATTTCGTTTACTTGCGCTTACACGGCGACAAGACGCTCTACCAGAGCGGCTATGGAGATCGTGCACTCGGGCGCTGGGCCGAGAAGATCGCCGCGTGGCACCGAGGGAAGGAACCGAAGGCGGTGGAAAAGATCGCGCGGACCAAAGCACCCGCGTCCGGACCGCGCGACGTCTTCTGCTACTTCGACAACACCGATGTCAAGCTGCGAGCGCCGGTCGATGCACAAACGTTGATGCGCAAGCTAGGGCTCACACCTGGCGCACCGCCCGCGCTCGAGGCACATCGGCCGCGCAATCCCGCGGCCACTCACCTTTCCGCAGCACGCTTCAACAAGCCCGGAAGCTCGCGCATGCCCGCAAACGTACAATGAACGCCGAGGCGTGCGAGCGACTCGGCGGGGGTGTGGGCGCAATACCCGAGCACGGTCATCCCTGCAGCCAGACCGGCGCGTGCGCCCGCCGGCGAATCCTCGACGACGACGCAGCGACTCGGTTGCGCGCCCATTTGCTTGGCTGCGTACAGATAGATATCGGGCGCGGGCTTCCCATGCTCGACCTGCGTGACGCTGAAAAGCCGCCCGTCGAACCGCGGCAGGAGTCCCGTCAACCCGAGCGTGAAGCGCATCTTCTCGATCTCGCCGCTCGAGGCAACGCACATCGGCAATGCGATCGCGTCCAACGCTTCGTGGATACCCTCCGTTGCCTGTAGGCCTTCGGCCTCGAATGCCGCGAACGTGCGTTCTTGTAGACGCGTCACGAAATCGGCTGGCGCCGGACGACCAAGCCGCGCCTCCACGAGACGCATGCAATACGACATCGAGCGCCCGACGAAGTCCGCGTACATCTCATCGAGGCTGACCTGCAGCCCCAGTTCGGCGAGCGCCTCCGCGAACACGCGGTTCGCGATCGGCTCGCTGTCGACGAGCACGCCGTCACAATCGAATATGACGAGATCGATCACACCCGCATCCACACCTGGCCGACCGAGCCTCGGCGACGCCATACACTTATATATAGTTAGGATAACAGGCTGGCCGCGAATGAGCGGCACGCGCGGCCCGAGCCGTGCGCGCGGATCACGCCGCAGGATCGAA
>JAAYXG010000073.1 GCA_012516015.1 Lysobacteraceae bacterium
CCTCGCTTGGTGACCTACAAGCTTGCGGTTTGAGCTTGAAGAAGGCGCAGACGCTGCAAGGTGTAGCGCGCGCGATCGAGTCGGCAACCCTTGCCGAGCACACTCTCGTTGGGATGGACAGCGAGCAGGCGCTCGAGCGGCTCGTTGAGCTACCAGGCGTCGGTCCCTGGACCGCCGGTCTCGTACTATTGCGCGGTCTTGGCCGGATCGACGTGTTTCCTTCGGGCGATACCGGCGCAGCGCGCTCGCTGCGCAGGCTCATGCGACTCGACGAGCGAGCGTCGCTCGACCCGGTCGTCGCCTCGTTCGGCGACGTTCGCGGATACCTCTACTTCTGTTGCTTGGGCGCGAGCTTGCTCGAGAAGGGGCTCATTCACGCGGCCAAAGAGCCGCGCGCGACCGCGCGCCGCTCCGCTCTCAAAGACCGAACCGCTTAAGCGCTCTCTGCGAGCGTAGGCAAACGCTGGAAGTCGCGTCCTGCGGGCATTGCAGGCACGACACCTGCTCTGACGACAAAGTCGCCGAAGCGCTCTCCGTCGTGACGCTCTTTCGCGTACTTGCGAAGCAGCGTTCGAAGCGTCTCTAAGATTCGTTCCTCGCCGACGTTCTCCAGATGAAGCGCGTTGAGTCGATCGCCGTTCGCGCTCGCGCCGAGATAGAGGTTGTACTTGCCTGGGCCTTTACCGACGAGGGCGATCTCGGCCAAGTACGGGCGCGAGCAGCCGTTCGGGCAGCCGCTCATTCGCATCGTGATCGGCGCGTTCTCGAGCCCGAGCTCCTCGAGCGTGCTTCCGAGCTTCGAGATCAATGTCGGCAAGTACCGCTCGCTTTCGGCCATCGCCAGCCCGCAGGTCGGGAGGGCGACGCACGCCATCGAATGCAATCGCAGCCCTGTCGAAGAAATCTCGTTCGCGATGCCGTACTTCTGCAGCAGCGCCTCGATGCGGGCACGCTCGCCTTCCGGGATACCTGCGATCGTGATGTTCTGATTCGTCGTGAGCGCGAACACGCCCGTATGGACGCGGGCGATCTCACGCAGCCCGGTCATCAACTCGTAGCCCGGACGATCCGCGACACGGCCGTTCTCGATGAAGAGCGTGTAGTCCCACCGCCCGTCGAATCCTTGGTACCACCCATAGCGTTCCGAAGAGCTCTCCAACGCGAACTCGCGAGCCGGCTGGAGCGCGAAGCCCGTGCGTTGCGCGAGCTCGGCCCTGAACCAATCGAGCCCGCGATCTTCGATCGTGTACTTGAACCGAGCGTGAGACCGGTCCTTGCGATTGCCGTAGTCGCGCTGAATGAGCATCGTGTGCTCGGCGACGGTAATGACTTGTTCGGGCAAACAGAAGCCCGCGACATCGCTCAGGCGCGGGAATGTCGCTGGGACCTTGTGCGTCATGCCCATGCCTCCGCCGACGAGCACGTTGTAGCCGGCGATGCGCCCGTCCTCGACGATTGCGATGAAGCCCAAGTCGTGCGCAAACACATCGATGTCGTTGTGCGGCGGAATCGCGAGCGCGATCTTGAACTTGCGAGGCAAGTACGTGCGTCCGTACAGCGGCTCCTCTTCGCCCGTCGACGCGCTCTCGGCGGGTTGCTCGAGCAGGATCTCTCGATACGCGCCCGTGCGAGGCAGCAGGTGTCGACCGATCCGCTGAGCGAGATCGCTCACTTCGGCATGAACGGGTGAGAGCAGGGGATTCGCACTGCAGATGACGTTACGGTTGTCGTCGCCGCACGCCGCGATCGTGTCGAGTCCCGCCGCGACGATGCTTTGGATGTGCCGCCTCAGATTA
>JAAYXG010000697.1 GCA_012516015.1 Lysobacteraceae bacterium
CGGCAGAGACATCGCGCAACTCGAGCCGTGCACGTCCGATACCGGGATCGAGCGTGCGCACTTCCTCGATGAGCGCCAAGTTCGAGTTGTATATGGTCATCGAGATGCGCGGATCCGTGCTGACGACGGTCGTTGTCTCCGCACCGCCCGCGTTTTGGCCGGCGGCGATGAGCAGGATGGTCGTGGCTAAGGCACCGGCAGAGTGCCGGCCTGACGATTCCCCATAGGTGCGCATGTTCTTCTCCGAGCCGTTGAGCGCGACGCTAGCCTACTACGGGTTGTAATCCCTACTGAAGGGCCGCGCCTTCTTCATGCCTTGACCGTGCAATAAGCGCGCAGAGTCCATCCGTACGTTTACACCGTAAACATCGATGCGTACACTGCGGCCATGAAAGGGAGTGACCGCCTCAGCGAACACGATGAAGGAGACCGCCCGGAAGCGCGTGGAGCGGCGGCCCTTCTGCACAGAAGCCGAGTGAAGCGCTTGGCGCGCGCCAACGGCTGGTCGATCCTCATTGGCCTAGCAGCGTGGCTGACTCTTCAATTCAGTGGTGACGCGCTCGCCGCGGCGGAGGACCCTGCGCCACGGACGCTCGCGATAGAGAACGTGACCGTCATCCCGATGTCGGGTCCGCGCTTCGTTCGGGACGCCACCGTCGTCATTCGCGACGGAAGGATTGCGTCGATCGAACCGGCCGGAACGGCGGAAGTGACGCCGGACATGCGCCGCATCGACGCACGCGGAAAATGGCTGATGCCGGGGCTCACGGACATGCATGTGCACCTCGAGAACGTCCGCATGCTGCGCCTGCTGTTGAAGAATCCGGATATCTCCGCGGGCACGATCACCAACGACGATGTCTTCCTGCCGTATGTCGCCAATGGCGTGCTGCAGGTTCTGACCTTGCAGGGGATGTCGGAGACGATCGGCCAGCGTGTCGAGATCGAAGCCGGACGCGTGGTGGGTCCACGCGTTTTCGCCGCCGCGATGATCGACGGCTCGCCGCCGCTATGGCCCGTCGGCATGACTCGCGTCGCCGCGACGCCGGAAGCGGGTCGGCAAGCAGTACGAGACGCGGCAGCGGAGGGCTACGACGCCATCAAGGTCTATAGTCGCCTGAGCTTCGAAGCGCTCGATGCGATCGTGGATGAAGCACGGAAGCTGAAGCTTCCTGTCATCGGTCATCTTCCCGGGCGCGAGAGCGGTCGCATTGCCGATGCCATCGCGGGGCTCGGCATGGTGGCGCACGCGGAAGAGTTCGCGCTGTACACGAGCGAACCTTCGTTTCAATCCATTCCTCAATACGTCGAGCTCATGAAGAAGAACGGAGCATGGCTGACGGCCACCCTCTCTCTCGACGAACGGCTGCTCAAGCAAACGAGCCGCCCGGATACGCTACGAACGCGAAATGAATTGCGCGCGCTCCATCCGATGTGGCGCGAAGTCGTGCTCGATCACAATCCGTACGTCGCGCTGGCGAGCCCCGAACGAATCGCCACTCTGAAGAAGATCGTCGATTTCAATCGTGCGTTGGTGCGCGCCTCAGTAGCGGCTGGCGTACCGGTGGTCGCTGGCACGGATGCGCCCGTACCCGGCATCGTGCCCGGATTCGCCATCCACGACGAGCTCGAAGCGCTCGTACGCGCAGGGATGGCGCCGTATCAGGCACTCGAGGCTGCAACGACGCTGCCGTGCGAATGGCTGGGCGTGCTTTCGGATCGCGGCACCGTCGAACCGGGCAAGCAAGCCGATCTGTTGCTGCTCGACGCGAATCCGTTGGACGACATCGGCAACACGAGAACGATTTCAGCCGTGATCGTGGATGGCCGATATCTGCGCCGCGAAGCGCTCGACGAGCGCATGCACGAGCTGATGAAGCGTTGAACGCCTCATCGTTTTGTATGTGCGCTCATCGCAAATAGATTCCGGCCTGCGTAAGGAGTCGCGTAGTCAACCGACGGTTCTGGAGGCACCACATGCAAGTCCAACACGTTGGTCATCAATCTCGGCATTGCCTTCGGCGCCGGGATCTACGAGGCCAGAGTCGTCATCCCCGGGCGTTTCCGCCAGGCACGGTAGGTCGGAATTTATTCCGACCAAGAAGAAAAAGAAGAAGAAGAGTCGGAATAAATTCCGACCTACACGCTACTTCGAGACGATAGCCACTTCGCCCGTCGCACGGTCGATCTGCAGCAGCGTGCGGAACGAGACGGCGAGCAATTGGTCGTCCGACGTCGTACGTATCTGTAGGGGAGACACACGCCGCGGCAGCGAGGTGCACTCGCCGCTCTCGAGATCGACACTGAAGAAATTGTCGCCGCTGATCAAGAGCTCGTGCCGAGGCTCACTGAAAAGCACCTGGTTGAGCATGGCGAACGTCGTGGTCGCGCAGCTGTGCGCCAGCTCTTCGCGGTCTCCGGTTTCCAGATCAGCGCGCATCACGCTCTCGGAACCTTGATTCGCAACGAAGAGCTCGCTGCTCGTGCCGACTCGAGATATCGAAACCGGCCCATCGAATGCAGGCCCGCTGCCACGGCTTGCATCCCGTGAGACGACGTCGAGATCTCGCGTCACGAGATCGAGAGCATAGAGGCCGTCGAGGACCGCATCGACGATGAGCAGACGTTCGCCCTCCGCATCCAAGAGAATGTCGCTTATCGACTCCAGATCCGAGCCGGCGATATCGACGATCGTCTCGTGGAAGCCGGTCTCGAGGTCGACAGCAATCACCACATCGTCGGCGGAGACGAAGACGCGTCCTCCTGCCTCATCGAGCGCCAACCCAGTCACGAAGTCGGCGATGGCCGGCGCGATTTCGCCCACCTCTGTCCGATCGCCAGCGGTGAGATCAATTTCGAAAAGACGCGCAGGTGCGTTCCCACCGTCATCGGCTACATAGGCTCTCAGTCCGTCAGCAGTCAGCGCAAATGCACGCGGCGCGATGAGCGGCGTGCCCTCGC
>JAAYXG010000698.1 GCA_012516015.1 Lysobacteraceae bacterium
GCCTCACGGCGACGCAGTTACCTTCGACTACGAGGTCATGGCTTGCCTCGACGCGGACTTGCACCGCGCTGATGTGATGCCCTCTCGGGCGCACGGACTCCGGCCTACGCCGGAGTGACGAAGGTGGGTATCACATTTCCCCCGGACAGTAGTGCGGGGACGCGGGGATAAGAAGGAATAATCCT
Organism: Lysobacteraceae bacterium; assembly: GCA_012516015.1. Taxonomy (GTDB): domain Bacteria; phylum Pseudomonadota; class Gammaproteobacteria; order Steroidobacterales; family Steroidobacteraceae; genus Steroidobacter. The sequence continues at coordinate 186 of JAAYXG010000698.1, forward strand.
TCTTTCTCCGATCTCCGCGTCTGCGCGTCTGCGCGTCTGCGCGAGATAATCTCTTATTCTGCCTTGGCGAGCTTCGCGTGCTTCGCGAGAGTCATCTTCTCTCTCGACTCAATCATCCGCGAGCTTGGGATAGTCGGCCAACAGTCGACGCAGCACGCCGTTCGTCCAACCGAAACCGTCTTGCAGCGGGTACTCGCCGCCGCCGCCCGCGCCGGTGGCGCTCACGTTGTATTTCTCGACGAGCTTTCCCGTCGCACGGAATACTTCGAGATTCTTCGCGACCCACCTTTGCGCAATCGTCTCCGCGAGCGCGCGCTCGCCGTAGCGGCGGAAGCCGTCGATCGCGAGCCACTGCAGCGGCGCCCACCCGTTGGGTGCATCCCACTGCTCGCCCGTTTCGAACGTCGTCGTCACGAGCCCGTGCGGTTTGAGCAAGTGCTCCCTCACCGTGAGCGCGATCGCGCGCGCTTGCGCTTTGTCCGCCACTTCGAAGTACAACGGATACACTGTCGCTGCGCTCACGCGTTCGATGCGAGCTTGCGCACGCCAGTCGTAGTCGGCAAATGCGCCGCTCTCGTCGCTCCACAGATAGCGCACGATGGCGCGCTTGCGTGCATCCGCGCGCTCCGTCATATCTTGCACGCACATCGGCTGCTGACTCGCCGCGCACGCGCGAGCGATCGTGCGCTCGAGCTGATAGAGCAAACTATTGAGATCGATCGGCACGATATCGATCGTGCGAATCGTGGCGAGCGTCCGGCCGTCTTCGAACCATCGCGAGCTGAAATCCCAGCCGCTTTCAGCGGCGGCCCTGAGATTGCGATACACCTCTTCGGGAGGCCGCTTCGATGCGCGCGCCGTCGCCACGTCCTCCGCATACGATTCCTCCCGCGGCGTGTCGCGGTCGTCCCAGTATCGATTCAGAATCTCGCCTCCCGCCAAACGCACGACACGCCGATGCGCTGCGTTCGGCTGGAGCGACTCCGCACCGTCCATCCAGAATGCGTACTCGCGCTGCAGCTGCGGCAGCCGCCGCGCGTAAACGTCCTCGCCCTCGCGCTTCGCTTCGAGCTCCACCATCGCGGCAAAGAACGGCGGCTGCGAGCGACTCACGTAATACGTGCGATTGCCGTTCGGAATGTGACCATACTGATCGATGAGGTACGCGAAATTGTCGATCATCGCGCTCGTCAGATCGTGCCGGCCGCTTACCTCCAAACCGAGCATCGTAAAATACGAGTCCCAGTAATAAATCTCCGCAAAACGGCCGCCCGGCACGACATAGCGCTGCGGCAGCGGCAAGCGGGACGAGAACATCGGCTGTGCGCCCGGGGAGCGCGTCAGCACATCCCAGAGCCGGTCGATGTGCTCGCGCACATCCAGGCCCTTCTGGGTCTCGTACTCTTCGCCCGCCGGCTGCGGCGTATCGAAGTAAGTCGTCGTAAAGGTTCGTAGGTCGAAGCCGTCCCGATCCTTCGCCTCGCGGTACTTCTCGAGAATTTCGGCGGGCGTTCGCTTCGGTACGCTGTCGACGAACGTCTTGCTGTCCGCGAAAACTCGCTGCGACTGCACCTGTACGAAGAGCTCGCCGTAGAGCTCGCTCGGTGTCGAAACTCGAGACGGCGAATCGTCCGCGCGCAGCGGACCGAACGCGACGAGGCACAGGAGAACTGCTTTGAATGTTCGTTTTGCGATCAACACGTGTGTGCGGACGTCCGGATGGATGAGTCGATGTAAGTGATCGGCGCGAAACGGTCAACCCTCTCGCCGTGCGGACCGGCCCAGAATAGGAGCACCACAAAGAACAGGAAGAGCACATAGAAGATGGAAGCTCTGGTCTCGTATACGCATGCCATGCACCCAGCGAGCGATTGAGTTGGCTAGCCGATCCGTCGGACTTGAAACGTCAAAGCACGTACTCGCGTTCCATGCGTTTCGCGGCGGCTCCGTAATTCTTCACTCTTCCAAGTGCGCGCTTCGCGCTATGCTGCGCTCGCCGTTGACTCAATAACTCGAACAGGAGGTCGCGTGCGCCATCAACCTCGCCGTCAGGGCCGATTCACAGCAGGCCTCAGGCTCCGCGCCATCACATTCGGGATCTTCATCATGACCCTAGCTGCACATGCTTCCCCGAACGGGGGTCCTGTCGGCGTCTTCGAAGCGCATGCCGACATCGGCTCACCAAAGCTCGCCGGCAATGCGACCTACAACGCAGCGACGCAGGAATACCGATTGACGGCGGCGGGCTACAACGTCTGGTTCGAGCGCGATGAAATGCATTTCGCCTGGCGGACGATGCGGGGCGA
>JAAYXG010000074.1 GCA_012516015.1 Lysobacteraceae bacterium
CACCAAAGCGTCGTACGTCGCGGTGTCGCCGTGCGGGTGATACTTGCCGAGCACATCGCCGACCACGCGCGCGCACTTGACGTAAGGCCGCGAGGAGACGTTATTGCTCTCCTGCATCGCGAAGAGAATGCGACGATGGACGGGCTTGAGCCCGTCGCGCACGTCGGGCAGCGCGCGCCCGACGATGACGCTCATCGCATAGTCGAGGTACGACTGTCGCATCTCGTCTTCGAGATTGACGTGCAGGATTTCGCGCGCGATTTCAGCCATGCAGCGTTTCTACTCGGCCTGATGTCCGATCCAAGTCCCGATCAGTGAGGGCTGCAGCGTTCGGTCGTGAGACGACGGCTCGGCGGCCCGTGGATCGCCTCGGAATTCGATGCCGAAAGCCAAGGCAATGAAGAGCCGAATCTTAGCACATCGAGGTGCTCAACCGAATGGTTTGGGCGGTTGTTCGGCCAGTCCTTGGATATACTTGCGCCTCTTCGAAACGGCCGCTTGCATGGACACCATCGACACGCTCATCTGTGCCCGCTGGGTAATTCCGATCGAGCCCGTCGGGCGCGTGTTGGAGCAGCATGCCGTGGCGATAAAGGGCGGCCGAATCGCCGCCATAGGCCCCACGGAAGAGCTCGCTCGTACGGTGCGCGCCACCACGGTCATCGAGCGCCCGAATCACGTGCTTCTGCCGGGCTTCGTCAATGCGCACACGCACGCGGCAATGACCTTGCTGCGCGGTGCCGCCGAAAGCGCCTCTTTCGAACGGTGGCTGCAGACGCAGGCTTGGCCGCTCGAACAGCGTTGGATCGATGCCGAATATGTCCGCGACGGCACGGAGCTCGCGATCGCCGACATGCTGACGAGCGGTACGACCTGCTTCGGGGACATGCACTTGTTTCCGGAGATCGTCGCTCAGACGGCCGCCCACGCGCACATGCGAGCCTGTATCGGCCTTCCTGTCGTAGAGCGGGCGACGAGCTGGGCGGAATCCGCCGGAGAGTGCCTGGAAAAAGGCCTGCGGCTTCACGACGAGTACCGCGAAGATCCGTTGATCACGACGAGCCTGTCCCCGTACGCGACGTGGGCACTCGGCGATGAGACGCTGATACGCGTTCGCCGCGCCGCCGATGAGCTCGAGCTGCCGATGACGATGCACGTCAACGAAACCCCCGAAGATGCCTTATCGGGCGAGGAACGAACGATCGCCCGACTCGAACGCTTGGGCCTGCTCTCACCGTTGTTGACCGCCGTGCACATGGTCCATGTGGATGACGCAGACATCGAAGCCTGCGCGCAGGCGGGCGTGAGCATCGTTCATTGCCCTCAATCCAACCTCAAACTGGGCAACGGTGTCGCCCCAGTCGCACGCTTCAAGACGCGTGACATCAACGTCGCCCTCGGAACCGACGGCGCAGCGAGCAACAACGACTTGAGCATGCTCGACGAAGTGCGCACGGCAGCGCTCCTCGCGCGCGGCTTCCATTCCGCTCATGTGGGCATCGAGGCGCACGAATGGTTGCGGTTCGCGACGCTCAACGGCGCACGCGCATTGGGCCTCGGAGAAGTCATCGGCTCACTGACACCCGGGAAATGGGCCGATATGTGCTGTCTCGATCTCGCCCGAGTCCACACGCAACCTGTCTACGACGTCGCTGCACACATCGTGTTCGCTGCTTCGCGGGATCAAGTCAGCGATGTGTGGGTTGCGGGGCGCGCGCTGGTCAGCGAATCCCGGCTCACACGACTCGACGAAGCCGATCTCCTCGCACGCGCGGAGCGTTGGCGCGCGCGAATCACAGACACGAGAAACTCATGACCCCAGCTTCCAACCACGATCCCGCGGAGCTCGCTCGCTTCGATGCGACAGCGCAGCGTTGGTGGGATCCGCAAGGCGAGTTCAAGCCGCTTCACGCGCTCAACCCAGTACGGCTCGCTTACGTCGAAGCTCGCGTGCCGCTCAGCGGCAAGCGCGTGCTGGACGTCGGATGCGGAGGCGGCCTACTCAGCGAAGCAATGGCTCGCAAGGGTGCGAACGTCACCGGCATCGACCTCGCGCCGCTCACGATCGAGGTGGCGGAGCTCCATGCGCTCTCTTCCGGCCTTTCGATCGAGTATCTGCGCCAGTCCGCGGAAACGCATGCACTAGAGCGCCCGGCAACGTACGACGTCGTCACCTGCATGGAAATGTTGGAGCACGTACCGGACCCCGGCAGCGTTCTTCGCGCACTCAGCACGCTCGTCAAGCCGGGTGGGCTCGTGTTCTTGTCCACGCTCAATCGGAATCTGAAATCGTACCTGCTCTCCGTCGTTGGCGCCGAGTACGTCCTGAATCTACTCCCGCGCGGCACGCACACCTACGAGCGCTTCATCAAGCCCTCGGAGCTCGCGCGCTGGGCACGCAGCGTCGATCTCGAGCTCGAGGACGTGAGCGGGCTCGCGTACGATCCGTTCGCGAACGTGGCTCGACTCAGTGCCAACGTCGACGTCAACTACCTAGCCTGCTTTCGAAGGCTCTAGCTTCCTGGCTGTAGACTGTAGACTGGCGGCTGTAGTCAGAGCGCCGCGCGAGCGCGCTTTCCACCCACAGCCGTCAGCCTACGGTCTACAGCCTCAACTACGATGTCTTCGCTCATCTCCCCGCTCCTCATCTCCGCGATTGCGCTCGTGCTCGGTATCGTGCTCGGCGCGCTGATCGGCGCTTGGCGCCAACGCAAACGTGCCGAAGCACTGCACATCGAGCTCGCCATCCTCAAGTCTCAGGTGAAGACGGACGAGCAGCTCGAACGCGAGCGCGCCGCCGCTTTGGATCGCGCAATGGAGCAGCTGCGCGCTTCGTTCGACGCCGTCGCGGGTGCGTCGCTCCGCTCGAATAGCGAGCTGTTCTTGAACCTTGCGCGCGAACACTTGGCCCAACATCAACAATCCGCTGCGGCTGCGCTGACGGCGCGCGAGAAGGCGATCGAGACGATGCTCGGCCCCATCAAAGAGGCATTGCTCAAGACCGAACAGCAAATGCTGCGGATCGAGAAAGAGCGAGCGGAGACGTTCGGCAGCTTGAAGAGCTCGCTCGAGGCGGTTGCGCTCGGTCAACAAGCGCTGCAAAAGGAGACGCGTACGCTCGTAAATGCCCTGCGTCGCCCCGAGGTACGCGGCCAATGGGGCGAGATGACGCTGCGCCGTCTCGCCGAGCTTGCAGGCATGGTCGAGCACTGCGACTTCGTCGAGCAGGTTCACGTGCGTACCGAGGAAGGGAGCCTGCGGCCCGACATGATCGTGCACATGCCCGATGGCCGCGATCTCGTGGTCGACGTGAAAACCCCTCTCGATGCGTATCTCGATGCGGTGAATGCCTCGACGGATGAGGAACGTACGGCTGCGCTGCGCCGTCATGCACAAGCGATAGCAGAGAGAGTTCGTCAGCTCGGTGCCAAGGCCTACTGGAGCCAATTCGAGAAGAGCCCGGACTTCGTGATCCTTTTCATACCGGGCGATCAGTTCTTGTCCGCGGCTCTCGCCGAGAACCCCACTCTTCTCGAGGACGCGATTCGCCAGGACGTCATCATCGCAACGCCGTCGAGCTTCGTCGCCTTGTTGAAGGCGGTCGCGTACGGTTGGCGCCAGCTCGCGCTCGCTCAAAACGCCGAGACGATCAGAACGCTCGGCGAGGATCTCTATCGTCGATTGGCCGTCTTCTCGGGACACTTGAGCCGGCTCGGACGCAGCCTCGGCAACACCGTCGACTCCTTCAACAGCGCAGTCGGATCGCTCGAGCGACAAGTCCTCCCGGGTGCTCGCAAGTTCACGGAGCTCGGTGTGCGACCCGATCGTGAAATCGAAACGCTGGAGCCCATCGATCGCATGACGCGGGAGCCGCAGCTCTCGTCCGGACAGCGCGATATCGAAGCGGTCTTGTCCGAGAAGCCACAGAGCGAGCCGAGCGCAGACGAGTCGGCATCCGCCACTCGAGCGCGCGGTTAGCGCTAGACAGCGTTCGCCGCCGTGTCCACCGAATCGACGCTCGATGCTTCGCTCGTGAATCGAGCCGCCCCGCCCGGCTCGATGCGCTACTTCGCACTGCTCTACACGCCCGAAGATCGTCGCGATGCGCTCACCGCATTATTCGTCATCGATGCAGAGATCCGAGAGGCGGCGGACAGCGCCAACCACGAAGTGGCACATACGCGTCTGCGATGGTGGCGCGACGAAGTCGATCGACTCGTGAACGCCGGGGCGCAGCATCCTGCGACGCAAGCGCTCGAGCGGCACCACCGCGGTTCGCGCGAGTCGTTCGCGAAGCTCCATGAGCTGCTCGTTGCTGCGGACATGGACCTCGCGCGCATGACGTACGCCAACGCGAGCGAGTTGCGCGCCTATCTTGCGCGCAGCGGGGGCACGCTCGCCGAGCTGATCGCGGCAGAGCTCGCGTCACCCGACACTTCAAACGACGCTGTTCGCAGCGCCGCGAATGCAATCGGCATCGGCATTCGGCAGGCGGAAATCGTTCGCGACGTACGCCAGGACGTGCACGACGGACGCCTCTACTTCCCGCTCGAAGAGCTGGACGAACACGCCGTTCAAACGGAGCAGTTGAGCAAGGGAGAGATCAACGCAGGCGCCAAACGCATCCTCGCTCGCATGAAACAGGATGCACAAGCGGCGCTTGCACCGCGTCTTCCGGATGATGGAACGCACGAGGCGCTGCGGCCTTTGCGCGTCCTCGCCGCGCTACACGGTCGTCTGCTCGAGCGCATTGCCGCGCGCCATTACGAAGTCGGCAAAGAGCGCATCGAGCTCGGCCCCCTCGAGAAACCATGGACAGCATGGCGCGAGGCGCGCCGCAGCCGCTCGC
>JAAYXG010000699.1 GCA_012516015.1 Lysobacteraceae bacterium
CGGCGAGCGAAAGAACGGGGCGCTGCGGCGTCGCGAACTCGCCGGGCTCCATCAGACGATTGCGCACGACAGCGCCGATCGGCGCAATGAGCTCCGCGTCGCTCAACTGCCGCTTGAGAAGATCGAGTGCCGCTTGTGCGGCATCGACTTCCGCTTCCGCTTGCGCCACTTCCTCCTTGCGCGGACCTGCAAGCGCGAGGTCGAGCGCCTTTCTCATACTCTCGACGCGCGCTTCGGTCATGCGCAACGCAGCGAGCGCCGCTTCGAGATCTTGTTCGCTGACCGCGCGTCCCTTGGAGGAGTCGCTGATCGACTTCGCTCGATCGTAAACACTGCGTGCATTCGTAGCTTCGGCTTGCGCCGCCGCCAATGCGGCTCGCGCCTGTGCAATCTCCTCCGGTCGCGCTCCGTTGCGCATGCGCAGCAGAACTTGGCGTTGGGCCGCAACGCGCGCCCGCGCCTCCTGCACGCGGGGGACGAGCCGCTGGGTCTCCAATCTCGCGAGCACCTGCCCTGCTCGAACGCTGTCTCCCTCGCGTACGAGCACTTCGGCGATGCGCTCGCTTTCGGCAAACGCCAACTCGACCTGGCGAATATCGACGTTGCCGTGCAGCACGATCTCTTCCTGCTCGCCTCCTCGCACCAGAACGTACACGGCGGTCGCGACCGCAATGAGAGCGACGAGCGACGCGATCGCGACTTTCTTGTTCATGGATCACACTCGGAGACTTGCAAGTTGACGCCATTCTATTCAAACTCAAATTTGAATTTCAATTAGAATCGATCCGAAGGGCGATCGATAGGACTATGAGCCGGCCGAAGAAATCGCAACGAGCCGTGCGCGGCACGCCTGCGCGTCAAGATGGACTCGAGACGCGTCGAGCTTTACTCGAAGCAGCGGGCGAGGTGTTCGCGCAGCACGGCTACGCCAAAGCGACGAGCAAGGAAATCTGTGCACGCGCGCATGCCAATGCCGCCGCGGTCAACTATCACTTCGGCGGCAAGGACGGTTTGTATGCTGCGGTGCTGGAGGAAGCGCATGTCCGCATCGTCAGCATCGAGTCGATGGCTGCGATGGCATCGAGCGATGCGGATGCGAAACTGAAGTTGCGGCAACTCCTCAGTCGGATCGTTCGGCAAGTCGCGGGCGACGGGCGCTCGGGTTGGGAGCTGCGAGTCTTGAGCCGCGAGATCTTGTCTCGCTCGCCGATGAGCTCGGGGCTCATCGATAAGCAGATTCGCCCCAAGGCAGCCCTCCTTCGCAATATCCTAGCGGAAGTCATGAAGCTGCCGGCCGATCACCCCGCCGTGAGCCGCTCGCTCGTCACCGTCATGGGCCCAATCCTCATGCTCCTCATCACGGACCGAGAGCTGCAAAGAAAAGTGGCCCCTCACCTCGAGCTCGATGCAGAGGCGTTGACGGAGCATTTGCTCGTGTACGCGCTCGCCGGACTCGAAGCAGTCGCGCGCAAAGCGCGCAGTGGCGGATGACTCTGACAGTCACCCGTCACCATGGCTCATCGCCGCTACGGCAAATCGAACACCAACACTTCCGCACCTTGGCCGCGCTCGATCGTGACACTCGACGTATCGGTCACCTTTAGCGCGTCGCCTGCGTTCAGCGTTTCGCCATTTGCAACCAGCGAACCGCGCGCAACGTGCACGTAGGCACGTCTCTTCGGCGCCAGCTCGAGCTGCGCACGTTCACCCCCGTCGAACAGGCCGGCATAGACGCGCGCGTCCTGATGAATGCGTACGGAGACGTCATTGCCCTCCGGCGAGGCAATCAAACGTAAGCGCCCGCGCTTGTCTTCCTCCGTGAAGCGCTTCTCCTCGTATTCGGGCTCGATCGAAAGCACGTCCGGCTCGATCCAGATCTGCAGGAAGTGCACCTCCTCCTTTTCCGAGTTGTTGAACTCGCTGTGGCGCACGCCTCGTCCCGCGCTCATGCGCTGCACGTCTCCGGGACGAATCACCGATCCGTTGCCGAGCGAGTCGCGATGCGCGAGCTCGCCCTCGAGCACGTAGCTGATGATCTCCATGTCGCGATGCCCGTGCGTGCCGAAGCCGGCACCTGGCGCAACTCGATCCTCGTTGATGACGCGCAAGGGCCCGAAGCCCATGTGCGCCGGATCGTAGTAGTCGGCAAACGAAAACGTGTGGTACGACTTGAGCCAGCCGTGGTCGGCGAAGCCGCGTTCGCGGGCGCGACGGATCGTATTCATAAAGGCCTCCTTTGTTGACCTTCAAGATAGGGGCGAGCGGGAGGATTAAGAAGAGCGCCGACTCGATCGATTTGATCGATTTTCCCGATCCGGGCAGACATGACCGCGCTGTGCCTTGCGGCGCGCCTACGCAGCTCGATGTAATCGAGGCCACGCCCGCGATCGCCCCTGAGTCCGCCTATCTGAACTCGAAGTATTCGTAGTGAAGATTGGACGCAGGTACGCCGTTCTCGCGCATCGCCTGTTGTACGCGTTTCAGAAGTCCCTTCGGGCCGCAGAAGCTGACACCCACTCGAGCGGGCCCCGTTTCCTGCACGATTTGCTTGAAACGTCGTTCGAACTCTGGGCTCATCGGACCGTCCGGCACAGGAACGAGCTCCGCACCGCGCGCATGCGCGAGCTCGCGTACAAGATCCGCACTCGGGAATTCCCTACTCGGCGTGAAGAAGTAAAACAACGTGACGCTCTCGAGCGGGCGGCCGCCTTCGTCCTTGAGCCACGCGATGAAGGGCGAGATACCGACGCCCCCCGCAATCCAGACTTCGCGAGCCCACTCGCGGTCTCGACTGAACCGGCCGAAAGGTGCATACACCGTCGCATGCATGCCGGGCGTCGTGTTCTCGACGAGCCTGCGCGTGTAGTCGCCGAGCTCCCGAATGACGAAGTGCACGTGGCCCGCTTCGTCCGCGGCGTTCGCGATCGTGAACGGGTGGGGCTCGCGTAGGCCGTCCTCCTTCATGGACAAGAAGGCGAACTGTCCCGCCGTGAATTCGATCGGATGCTTCACGGGTGCGAGCTCCAAGTGAAGCCCCGCCGCACCCATATCGGCGCGAACGACTCGATACTCGGCATGCGGCGAGAGAAACGGGTATAGCAGAAGCTTGTAGAACGCCGCTAGGACACCGAGTGCGGAAAGCGCGGCAAGCCAGATTCCCGCCGAGCTTGCAAGCGCGATCGGCGATCTGAAACTCAGCCAATGCAAGATCACGATGATGAAGAGCGGTCCCGATAATTTGTGCCACCAACGCCATCGGTGGTACGGGATCTTGCGATTGAGCGCGAGCATGACGATGAGCATCAACGCGAGAAAGCTCGCTTGGCGCACGAGCCGCGTCCAGAATGGCGGGAACGCCAGAATCGAGGCCGTTTCCCACTCGGAGGCTCCCGCCTTGAACGCGAAATGAATGGAGGCGAACACGAGCGCGTACACCGCCATCCACTTGTGCGTCAGGTACACGCGGTCGAGGCCGCCGAACAGCGACTCCACCAATCGCAGCCTTCCGCCGAGAATCGCCGCCGTGCCCATGAGTGCCAAGGCCGCGACGCCCATCGACAGGCTCAAGGCAGCCAGACTCAACCACGTCTCGCTCGGAATTTGCGCGAGCGTCACGATGACGCTGACGACCACGATCGACGCGATGACGGTCCACGGTTTCAGCATCGCCTACCCCTACGGCCGCTCCTCGAGCAATGCACGCACGGACTCTTCGAGTCCGGCGAGCCCCCAGGCCTTGCCAATCCCCACTGCCTCTTCCGGCGATTTCCCTTTGATCCATGCTTCGCGCACTGCGATGAGCGCGCCAACGCGGTTGCCGCTCGAACAATGGAGCAGCGTCGGCTCGTCGCCGATCTCTCCGAGAACTCGATCCAGCGCTTTCGCATTCTCCAACGTCAGGGATTGAGCGCCCTTGATCGGAATCGCGTGATACTCGAGACCATGCTCGTTCGCGACACGCGCCTCGTCCAACGACGGATGCTCTTCGGCAGGCCGCAAGTTCACGATGTGACGAATACCGGCCCGCGGCAGCGAGGCAATTTGCGAAGCATCGAGCGCGCCGGTCACGACCTTGTTCGCAACCGGGAAGCGTGCGTCCGGCAGCTGCTGCAGAGCGGGTTGCAGCGGCTGCGCGCAATGAGCGGCCACCGCCAAGAGGGACGTGAGCACGAAACCAATCCATCTCGACATGCAAACTCCTCCGACTGGATGCGCAGTCACTTCGCAGCTCGACCGTATCGGCGCATGCGTTCGAGCCAGCGCTCGCGCATCGGTGCGCTACCCTCCACGTTGCCGACGATGCTCGTGCCGATCGGACCGACGCCCACGAACCGAAGAATATTACGCTGGAGGCTCTTCACGCTGTGCGCACGAAAATACCATCGGTAGAACAGCGCGGGCATGCCCATCGTGACGACGACACGCGCGGATTTTCCCTTCAAACGCTTCTTGGGCAATCCTTTGCCGCTCCGATAGTCAAACGCGAAACCCGGCCGGAGCGTCTGTTCCAACAATCCCTTCAGCAGCGCCGGCATGCTTCCGAGCCATAGCGGAAACAACAAGACGATGTGATCGCTCCATGAGATCGCGCTCTGTACATTCGCGATCTCAGCCGGCAACTTCCCTTCCTTGAAGTCCCGATTCGATCTCAGCAGCTCGAACGGCGTGTCACTGACGCGCACGACTTGGATCTCGTGCCGCGCTTCGCGCGCGCCGGATGCGTACGCCTCCGCCAGCGCATGCACGAACCGCTGGGGCTCCGGATCCGGATGTCCATCGATGATGAGGATGCGCTTCGGCATAGATAAGTGCCGGCAGCATGCCTTACTCGACTAGGCCGGCGTATAAGGGATCCTCCGGTAGGAATTGCGCAGCCGCCCTCGCTTGACAGCGTGCAGTCGGATCGCAAGAGTGAATGCATCCTCCTTCAGAGACGCACTCGGGCAACACGTGCAACCCCTGACACGCGAGCAGCTCGCCGCGGCGAGATTCCGGCATGCGACGGGCGCGATTCAGGTGCGGGAAACGCATCTATCGTACGTCGTGCTGACCGGTAGCATCGCGTACAAGATCAAGAAGGCGGTCGCTCTCGATTTCATCGACACGACGTCGCTCGAACGTCGGCGGCAGCTTTGCGAGGACGAGCTGCGACTCAATCGGCGCTATGCGTCCGACCTCTATCTGCGGGTCGTGCCGATCACGCTGCATGCCGGCACACTGCACTTCGATGGAACCGGCCCGGCGATCGAGTACGCAGTCGCGATGCGGCAGTTCGATCCGGGCGACGAGCTCGATGCGCTGCTGCGCGCCGACGCCGTGAACGAGTCGGATCTCGCCGCGCTCGCGGACTGCATCGCGGACTTTCATCGACGTGCGTCGCCGCTCGACGCGCCCGACGGCCGCGGAACGCAAGCTTTCGTCCGTAAGGCTCGCGAGAATATCGCGAGCCTGTCGGGGCGAATCGACGCCGTTCGCGATGAGACGGACGTGACTCGCCTCGAGCATTGGACCGAAACGGTGCTTGCGCAGGAAGCCGCGCGCTTGGAAGCACGCGAGCGAAACGGTTTCGTCCGCGAGTGCCACGGCGACTTGCATTGCGGGAATGTCGTTCGCTGGCGAGGTGCGCTCGTGCCGTTCGACTGCATCGAGTTCGACCCCGAGCTGCGCTTCATCGACGTGATCAACGATGTTGCGTTCCTTGCGATGGATCTCATCGCCAAGCAGCGCGGCGACCTCGCGGCGACGCTGCTCAATCGCTACTTGGAGCGCACCGGCGACTATGCGGGCATCGCACTCCTGCCCTGCTACGTCGTCTACCGCGCGCTCGTACGTACGAAAGTCGAGCTCATCGCGCTGGAGCAACGACCCAAGGCAGTCGAACATGGCGAGCGCGCCAGCGCCTATCTGCAAGCGGCCGTTTCGTTCGCGTATCCACGGCGCAAACCCACACTCATCATCATGCACGGCGCATCCGGCTCGGGTAAGTCGTGGCTGAGTGCTCGGCTCGTCGCGAAGCTGCCCGCGATAAGGGTTCGCTCCGATCTAGAGCGGAAACGGCTCGCTGGGCTCGATGCGTTCGACCACGGCGCCGCATCGGATCCCCGCATCTATACGCTCGAGTTCAACGACCGAACCTACGCACACTTGAGCGACTGCGCTCGCGATTGCCTATACGGCGGAACGAGCGTCATCGTGGATGCCGCGTTCCTCAAAGCGCGGGAGCGCGACGCCTTCCGCGCACTCGCGCAGTCGCTGAACGTGCCGTTTGCGATCGTTTCGTGCAGCGCGGATCCCGAGACGCTCGCGGCCCGAATCGCGAGTAGACGCGACGCACGCAACGATCCTTCGGACGCCGATGAGGACGTCATGCGACGTCAACTCGAAACGATGGAGAGACTCAGCGACGAAGAGCGAGCGTATGTCATCGAAATCGATACGCGGAACGATGATGCGCTCGAGCACGTGCTGTCCGAGGTGAAGCGCGTTTCGACGCGTTGAGCTTCGAAGCACGGCTGCACGGGCTCGCCGTCACCACACGTACTCGACCTGCAGCCAATACTTCTTCGTATCGGTAAATAGGTCCTCGGCGCGATAGTAGGCATACTTGATTGCGCCCGTGAGCTTGGCGAGCTTTGCCGCGACCTGCAGATTGATCTCGCTTCCGTAGTCCGTCGACACTCGTTCTGCATCGAACGTGTGATAGCTCGCCGAGACTGAGAGGCTCTCGAGCGCCGCTAGGTTCTTGAACATGAGGCCCGCGTTGATGTAACGATCCTCGATGCCTTGCGGCGGCGTGACGAGAAACTTGTCGGCCCAACCTTGAAATCTGTGCAACGTGGCCAGCGGCGTCGTGAATCCTTTCGTGCCGTCGCCTTCCAGCACCTCCAAGCCGCCGCCGAGCATGTAGCGGCCGAACGTTGCCGTCAGCTCGCCCAAGTAGTAATCCAAATCGAATGTCAGCGGGTTGTCGCCTCGTTCCGTCTGCGCGGCATACGAGGCAACGTACCCGAGCTCGAGCGCACCGATCCGACGGTCGCCCGCGAACCTGACGCCGAACGTCTCCGAAGAATCGCGCACCGCCGCCGGCACGGCGGCGATTGCATCCAGCTCGAGCACGTAGCCGAAGACCGTGAGCTTCCCGACAGGAAACCGGTAAGCGACGTTCGCAAGTACGCTATCGCCGTCGTAACGCCCCTGCACCGACTCCTTCCCGAACACGCGATTGACCTGATTGACGTACGCTATGTCGATGACGGTGTTCTTGAAGCTGCGGTTCACGGCGCGAATCGAATCGAACGTCTGCTCGTTCTGCCGCCAGCCGACGTTGCCGACGAAGCGGTGGTCATCGAGGACGATCCGTTGACGCCCCACCGTCAGCGTCGTCGCGGGCAGCGAGGTATTCGTGAGTTGCAGCCGATTGAGCTCGTAGCTCTCCGGGTCCGCCACGATGGGATACTGCGTCTTGCCGTTCGTCGTGCTGTTGTAATCCGACACGATCGGCCAAACGAGCTCGCCCTCCGCCAACAAGGAAGTGCTCCACGCCTGACCGGTTTCGAAGCCGACGCGCGCCCGCCAGGTCACCGCTTCCGCGTCTTGCGCCAACGGATCCTGCTCGACGCCCTCGTATCGCACGCGTGTGTCGAAGATGAATCGGGTCTGCGACAGCGCGCTGCCGATCGGCGCCGCGCCGTCCGGCGAAACCTGTGCCGCACAGCTCGCGCTACCGAGCGCAAGTGCAAGTCCAAAACGAAGCGCTCCTGCGAGCCGCATGAATCCTCCGGGTGCGTTTACGAGCGGGCAGCGCGGGAAACGCCGCCAGCCAGTCAGTGCAACACGCGTGCCACTCGATGCTGACGAGCAGTAAGGGGGACGTCCACTTGTTTCGCGCGCGTTTGCGATTTCTCAAGAATGCGCGCGTCTTAGACATGCGCGGCCGCAGGGCAGCCGCACCCGGCAGTCGCACGAAGTCCGCGCAAACGCGTTCGACGTCGTCGACACGACGACGTTCAGTCAAGATCCGAGGATGTCCGGTGCACGCGCGAGCGCAAAGCCTTCATCGCGCCAGCCCGTGATACCGCCTGCCATGAGCTTCACGGGCCGACCGAGTTGTGCGAGCCGTACTGCGGCTCGTGCAGCTCCGTTGCAGTGAGGGCCCGCGCAGTACACGACGAACAGTATATTCGCCGGGTACTCGGCCATTCTGGAACCGATGATCTTGGCATGGGGGATGTTGATCGCACCGGGTACGTGACCTTGCGCAAATGC
>JAAYXG010000700.1 GCA_012516015.1 Lysobacteraceae bacterium
GGCGACGACACGATGTCGCTTGCAACGCGCTTCCCGCTGCCTCCCACCGTGCACATCGTCAACCTGCAGCAGTATGAGGACGAAGGAGAACGCGCCGAACACATCAGTGTGCTGAGTCCAAGAGCGCCACACCTCGAAGCGTTCAGTTGCGCGCAGCTCTTGCGCCGCAAAGGCTGGCGGCTCATACAAGACGCGCCCGCCGCCACAATCGAGCGCGGGCACGTCATCGAGGCGCAGAAGGGCACCGCTCACGCGCGACTCACGTTCATGCCGGATCGGTCAGGCGTCGGCGGTACGGCCATCGTCATCGTCTGGAAAAAGGTATGAACGCGCGCAAATGGAAGGCGTTCCCAACGTGCTCCCGCGGGTGGGGCACGACCGAATATCTCGCCGTGCTTCTTGGTCTCGTCGCCGCGTGGAGAGGTGCCCAAACGCTGCTTGCGCTCATACGAGAGCACCACGACGAGTTTGCCTGGGCTCTCACAGTTCCCTTCTAGATACACGCGCAGGGAGGCGCAGATGAAAGGCACGCTCATCACGATCCTGATGCTCGGCGGTGCGGCTGTGGCAGGTACGGCGGCGGCCTACTTTGCGAACAACTATATCGAGCAGACCGTTGCGCAGCATCGCGCCGATCTGGATGCGCAATACGCGCCGGTCAAGGTGATCGTGGCAGCGCGCGATCTGCGGCCAGGCACCCCGCTCACGTCGCAGAGCGTCGCGGTTCGAGAGGTTCCCGGCGCGTTCCTCCACGCGGAGGCGATTCGCGCGGAGCGTTGGGGCGAGCTGTCCGGTCGTGTGCTCGCGCGATCCCTACAAGGCGGCGAGCCGGTGCTGAAGGCGCATCTCGCGCAAGAGCTTGCTGCTGGATTCTCGATGCAGCTGGAGCCAGGGATGCGTGCCCTCACGTTTCCGGTCGACGAGGAATCATCGATCTCCGGCATGCTTGCTCCCGGTGATCGCATCGATCTGTTCTTCACGACGACGAACGGTAACGAGGCAACCACGCTCCCGCTGCTGTCGAACGTCCAGGTCATCGCGACCGGCATGCGCACCCTCACGAACGAGAACCATCCCGGGTTGCGCGATCAGCATCAGTACAGGACGGTGACGGTCACGGTCACCCCGCAAGACGCGGCAAAGATCACGCTCGCTCAAGATGCGGGCAGGATCACGATCACGCTCCGTCAACCGGAAGATGGTGCCGATCTTCAATTGTCGCGCGTTACCAAGCGGACGTTATTGTTCGGCGAGCCCGTTGCTCGTCGAGCGATCGCTCGCAAGAAGATCGAAGTCATTCTGGGCGGAATCTGATCCATGATCGAACGACAAGGAAAGTCGCGGAGGATCGTGGCGAGGGCGTGCATGCGAGCATCCCTTGCGGTGTGGTTGTCGCTGCTGCTCGTCTGCACCGCATTTCCGGGTGTCGCTCGGGCACAAGCCGTCCCGATGGAATCCGCGCCCGTCAGCGTGCTCACTGTGCCGGTCAGTCAGAGCTTCTTGCTCCGCTACCCGAACGCGAAGCGCGTGAGCGCCGGCGATGGTGACTTACTCGACGTCAAGGTTTTCGAGGACACGCAGGACATTCTGCTCATCGGCAGGCGGGCAGGTATCACGGATCTGCGCATTTGGGGACGCGACGGCACGACGGTCGCCTACCTGGTGAACGTCCTTGCTGCACCTGCAACGCCCGCGCCGGCGGCTCCTTCGCTCGAAGCGGAGTCCACGATACTGATTCAAGCGAAGCTGATCGAGGTCAAGAAGACGGCCTTACGCGATATCGGCATCGATTGGGCGGATATCGCGCAAGGGCCGGTGTTCGGCACGCTCGACGAGTTCGTCACGAACGAACATTTCCGCATCGTCCCCGAGGCCATCGAAGGATTCGACGGATTGCCGCTCGAGCTCGGCACGAACAATCACTACTTCGCCATGACCACGGTCGTCGAGTCGGTGATCAATTTGCTCGTCAACAATGGCGATGCGCGCCTGCTTGCCGAACCGACGTTGACTTGCATCAACGGCGGCCAAGCCGACTTTCTCGTCGGCGGCGAAGTGCCGATACCGGTCCAGAATCAGGACGGCGCGCTGAACGTCATCTTCAAGCAGTTCGGCATCATCCTCAACGTCGCGCCGCTCGCAAACGAGAAAGGTTTGATTCGCACGAAGGTCGGCGTCGAAGTCAGCAGTGTCGATAAGGCGATCTCCGTGCTCGGCATTCCGGGCTTCGCAACGCGCAAGACGAACACCGAGATGAACGTGCAAACGGGTGAGACCATGATCGTCGCGGGGCTATTCAACTCGGAGGACGCGAAGACCGTCGTCAAGGTGCCGGGGCTGGGTTCGCTGCCGATCTTGGGCGAGCTCTTCAAGTCTCGCCAGTTTCGGCGCGGCGAGACCGAGCTCGTCGTGCTCGTCACGCCGCGCATCCTCGGTGTCGATGACGAGGCGATCGCAGCGGGCGCGCGGAAGTTCGACGAACTGAAGCGCGCGTCGGACGAGGCCCTCAAGTTCAAGCTCAAGGATTAGTGCGAGGGCGACATGTTGGACGTCTGTTTGTCGATTCCTGGCGAGCCGCCGCTTCATCGAAGCATCATCCGCGAGGGTACCTATCTCATCGGGCGAAGCTTCACGGCCGATATCCGCTTGCGTCACGAATCGGTCGCGAAACGCCACGCCTGGTTGCGCGTGGACGAGAGCGGCTCGTGCGTTCACGATCTCGGTGCCGCAGACCCGGTCAGACGCAACGGCGTCGTGATCTCGAGCAGCGCGCCGGCGCGAACGGGCGATACGTTTCGCGTCGGGGAATGCGAGCTCATGATCGTTCGCTCGAGCTCGGCGAGCGCTTCCGAGCTCGATCAGCCGGCGCGATCGGAGAACGCCGCTGCCGAACCGAGCTCGATACCTACTCGCATCCTCGCGGCCGTACCGCCTCCCGTAGCCGAGCGCGATGAGCTGCAGCCGCTCAAGATCAAACTGCAAGAGCTCGTACTTCGCGAGCTGGATTTGTTCAGACGGACGGCGTTGAACAACTTGAAAGCTGCGGATCTTCGCCAGGAAGCACGCAATGCCATCGAGTCGATCATCGCGAACGGCGACATCGAGCTGCCAATGCAGGTCGATCGCGCCGCGTTCGTACAGGAAATGGTGGCCGAGATCATGGGGTACGGACCGATCGAACCGTATCTCGCCGACGACTCGGTGTCGGAGGTCATGGTCAATGGCCCGAATCAAATCTACATCGAACGCCAGGGACGACTTTCGCAAGTCTCCGCGCGTTTCATCAATGCGGATTCCTTGATGCGTGTCATCGAGCGCATCGTGACGCCGCTCGGCAGGCGGATCGACGAAGGCGTCCCCATGGTCGACGGGCGGCTGCCCGACGGCTCGCGTGTCAATGCCATCATCCCGCCGCTATCCCTGATCGGGCCGATACTGACGATTCGCAAGTTCGCTCGCCAACGTTTCTCGATGGAGCGGCTCGTCGAGCTCGGTGCACTCGACGCCAACATGGCCGCCTTTCTGAAGATCTGCGTGCAGTATCGCAAGAACATCATCGTCTCCGGCGGGACCGGCTCGGGGAAAACGACGTTTCTCAATGCCCTTTCCGAATCGATCGCCGCAACGGAACGCATCGTCACGATCGAAGATGCGGCGGAGCTGCGGCTCGCGCAACCGCACGTGTTGTCGCTCGAAGCGCGCCCGCCGAATGTCGAGGGACGCGGCGAAGTGACGATTCGCGAGCTCGTTCGCAATGCGCTACGCATGCGTCCCGATCGCATCATCGTCGGAGAGTGTCGTGGCGGCGAAGCGCTCGACATGCTGCAAGCGATGAACACCGGTCACGACGGCTCGTTGACGACCGGACACGCCAACTCACCGCGCGATCTCTTATCGCGGCTCGAGGTCATGGTGCTCATGGCGGGTATGGATCTACCGCTGCGCGCAGTGCGCGAGCAAATCGCTTCGGCAGTGGACATCATCGTGCAGCAGACACGCTTCAGCGATGGACGGCGTCGGGTCACCGCGATCGTCGAGGTCGATGGTCTCGACCATGACGTCATCCTCACGCAAACGCTCTTCGCCTTTCGGCAGCGCGGTATCGGCGCGAACGGCGAGATCCTCGGCGACTTCGTCGCGTGCGGCCAGCCACCTCGATTCTACGAGGAGCTCGAACAGTGCGGCGTCTCGCTCGATCGCTCGATCTTCGCGTCGCACGGATCTCTCTAGTACGATGATGGACGTTACTTTGCATCCGAGAGCGCTCGCGGTCCTGTGCGTGCTCGTGGCGGTGGTCAGCTCGATCCTGCTCTTGCGACGCGCTCTCCTCAGCTACCAGAGGGCGTTCGCTCGACAGGTCGTCGCGGGTCTGAAGTACAACTTCATTGCGGCCGATGCGCGTACCGCCTTCGCTTTGAGTGCGGCTGCAACGATCGTCTGCGCGATACTCGGCTTCTATGCCCTTGGCATCGCAGGCGCCGTCGTCGGCGTCGGCTGCGGTTTGCTCGCGCCGCGCGTCGTGATCGCGAGAATCGCGAAGTCACGGATCAAACGTTTCGTCTATCAACTGCCGGACGCATTGCTCGCCCTCGCCTCCGCACTACGAGCGGGCTCGAACTTGACCAAAGGTCTCGAGTTGCTGAGCACTCGGCAGCCGGCTCCGCTTTGCCAAGAGTTCACGATCGTGCTCGCCGAGCACCGCGTCGGCCGTCAACTCGCCGAGTCGCTCGCCGACATGCGGGTACGCATCGACACGCCGGAGCTCGATCTCTTGAACACGGCGATCAATGTGTCGCGGCGCGTCGGCGGCAACTTGGCCGATACTCTCGAATCGCTGGCGAAAACGTTGCAAGAGAAGGCGCATATCGAAGGGAAGATCGATGCGCTGACCGCGATGGGCCGCGCGCAAGGATGGGTCGTCGGCTTGTTGCCGATCTTCATCGGGTTCGTCCTTTATCAACAGCAACCGGAGCGTATGCGGCTCTTGTTCACGGAGTGGTACGGATGGATCGTGCTCGCCGTCGTCGGAGCGATGATGGGGATCGCAGCTTGGATGATCAGGAAGATCGTGAGCATCGACGTGTGAGCGCTTCTTTCGAGTGTACGATTTGAACACGGCGAACGCGGAGAGTCGTGGCATGGATGCTTTACTCATTTCGGCCCTGGTTGCGCTTGCCTGCATACTCGTGGCGACCTTGCCGCTCGCGCTGCGAGGACGAGCGAAAGAGACATTGGAGCGGGACATCGCTTGGCGCGACGAGCTTCCCGCGGTACTCCGGGCTGCGCGACCGCTCGTACGCTGGTATGCGTCGAGCGTCGATGCCGGCTTAGCGATCGCTAAACGAGAGATCATTCAGTCGCAACTCAATGCCGCGGGAGCCGCTTACCTGATCACGCCAGCGGAGTTCGTCGTCATTAGGCGCGTGGCCTGCGTGCTCGCGTTGCTGATTGCGCTCTACATCGTGTTCGTTCTCGAAGTTCGCGATGGGCTCTATCTCGTGCTGGCAGGCGGTCTCGTGCCGTTCGGATACATGTATCCGGATATATGGCTGCGCGATGCGCGCAAGAAGCGTCACTGCCGGTTCGAGAAGGAGTTTCCCTTCTTTCTCGATGTCGTCGTACTCGGCATGAAGGCCGGTCTCACCTTCGGTGCGGCCGTCGAGCAAGCGGTGGAGCAGCTTCGCGGCGGTCCCGTGCGCGATGAATTCTCGCGCTTCTTGAGAGAGACGCGCACCGGTATCACGCGGCGTGCAGCGCTCGATCGTCTCGCCGCTCGCGTGCTGATTCCCGCGGTGACGAACTTCACTGCTTCGGTGACTCAAGCGGAGGAGACGGGAGGCTCGCTCGGTGAAGTTCTCGCGGATCAGGCGCGACAGCGTCGACAAGAGCGCTTCGTGCGCGCCGAGAAACTGGCGAATCAAGCACCGGTGAAGATGCTGTTCCCTTTGATCGCGCTGCTCTTTCCCATTACGTTCATCATCATCGGATTTCCGATCGTCATTCAGCTCGTCGAGTCGGGTGCGCTCGAGCTTTTCTGACATCTTCTCGCAAGGAAGCGATTATGGAGACAACTGCATTGCAGACTGCTGACGGACGGTGGATCGCGCGGCGCCTCATCGTCGCTCGTTCGTTCGGGGACCGACTGAGGGGCGTGCTGAAGCATGGTGTGCTGCAACCTGACACGGCGCTGCTCATCAGCCCGTGCTCCAGCATCCATACCTTCGCCGTACGTTTTCCGATCGATGCGCTCTTCTTGAATGCGCAGCTTCGCATCTTACGCGTCGCGCCGAACATCGCGCCTTGGCGAATTCGATGGGCGCCATCGGGTACGAAGCACGTGCTCGAGCTTCGCGCGGGAACGTGCGATGCGCTCAACCTACGTCCCGGTACGTTCGTTTGTCTACGAACCTACTCGGAAGAGAACCAACATGCGTGCAGGCCTACGGCGCGGATGCCCTGCAGCGCCGCTCATCTGCGCTTCTCGCTGCGCATCCCGATGAATGAGGAAGTGATCCGTGACCCGCGACTCGCGGATAGCAGACAGAAGCGGGCAGAGTGTGCCCTCATTAGCCGCGATATGCCTGTGAGTTCTTCCGCCTACGACCCCGCTAGTCACTAGTCACCAATCACGTCCCACCGGTCACTCCAGCTTGAAGCTCACGCGCAGGCGATAGCGCGAGTTTGGGCAATTGCTGCTCATGACCATGTCGCTTACCGCTTTCACTGCCGCCTCATCGAGCGCCGGGTACAGGCTGCTCGCGACCGCACGAACATCGTGCGGATTGGCCGCTTTGCCGCGCAGCGAGAATTCGACCGTTACCGGGCCCTCTTCGCCGGCAGCACGAGACGCGGGCGGGTAGTAGTCCGCAATCGCGACCGGCGTGACGACTTCGTACTTGCACTTGGCGGGCGTCGAAAGCGCAGGCAGCTTCGGCCGTGCCGTGCACGTTGCATCGAACACGGACGCGCTGACGGTCTCCTGAGCGAGACTCGATGTAATGACGCGACTCGAGCGTTCGAGCACCAATGCTTTCGCTTCGACCTTCGGGTTGCCCGCGATGTCGGTGCCGTCATAGGAAATCTCGCCCGTGCATTCGAGGGTTTCATCCGATTCGTTCAAGACGATGACCGCTCGGTAATAACATCGATTCGTGCTGCCTGCGGTGCAGCCTCGCGGAGCGGCATCCCGAGCAAGCAAGAATCGCCATTGCCCGGACGGCACTTCGAAAGTATGTCCTGACGCTTCGACGATCAACTCATCCGTCGATGGGGCAGCGCTCGTGCGATTGGCCGCGGCCGCAATGTGCTGCGCGCAATCGGCGGGGCGCATCGATTGGCCGCCGCCGCTTGCTTTGAAGGCCTCGAGCTGCTCGTTGAAACACATCACGAGCCCCGTCGCTTGTTGAGCGACAGGCGCGTAGGTCGCGGCGTATGCCTCGCCGAGCTTGGCCTTCTCCGCATCGTCCTTCCCGAGCGCCTTTTGGCCGAGCTCGCCTTCCAGACAGCGGGCGTACTCAGCGGCTGCATCGGCGAACGCGACGACGTCGCGTTGCGCCGTCGCCATTTGTTCGGCATTCGCCGTCTTACCATCCGGCACTTTGAACGTAGGCTCCGGACGGACACATTCGGCAGTCGCGTCGTACGCGACGAAACACAACGAGCACAGGCAGATCTCCGCAAGTCTTTTCTTCATCATTCTCGGACCTTGTCCCCGAACCGGCGGCAATTGTCGACGATCGCTCGGAGTGATGCGAGCGCGAATGTGCAAAAACGTGCGACACAGCCGCAGCTTTCCCCCGAGCGCGTGCCGCCGGTACGTCGCGCGGAACAGATGAGTGCAGGTGCGTGCGAACGTGCAGGAGCTACATAGTGGGCGACCTAAGACGCCCGTTTCCGTTGCGCGGTAACCGAAGCGCCCTTTAACCTACTTCGGCCCCGCAAGCATGCGCGCCTCGTTCAGAGCGACATCCCCGACCATGCAACGATCACTCCGCGGCCGTCGACCTCGTAGCCATCGTGTACGTATCTCGCAAGTCGCAGCGCTTGCTTGCGTGCTGGTGCACGTCAGCCTCGGGCAAGCGCAAACCGCCCTCGACTCGCGCGATCCTCAGATCGAGGGGTTGATCGAGCGCATGACGCTCGAGGAAAAGGCGGGGCAGTTGACCGTCCTGGCCGACGAAATTCGCCTGCTCAATCCGAATACGAATCCCGATGCCAATCGGCGACGCGCCGACGAATTGCTGAAGGAAGTTCGAGCAGGACGCGTCGGCGCGTTGTTCAACGGTCGCGGCGTCGAAGGTGCGCGCGTCGCGCAACGCACCGCGTCGGAAGAGTCGCGTATGAAGATCCCGCTCATGTTCGGCGGCGACGTGATTCACGGCTATCGAACCGTCTTTCCCATCCCGCTCGGAGAAGCCGCGAGCTTTGAGCCCGTGCTCGCCGAACGCACGGCGCGCGTGACGGCGATCGAAGCGACGGCGGGCGGCTTGCATTGGAACTTCGCGCCGATGGTCGATATCGCACGCGATCAGCGCTGGGGCCGCGTTGCGGAAGGCGCGGGCGAGGATGCCTATCTCGGCAAGCTGTTCGCGGCTGCTCGAGTGCGCGGCTATCGGGGCGAGCATCTCGCAAATGCCGATTCGATGCTCGCGACGCCCAAGCATTTCGCTGCGTACGGTGCCGTCGCGGGCGGTATGGAGTACAACACCGTCGATATTTCGCCGCAGACGTTGCGCGAAGTTCATTTGCCGCCGTTCAAGGCCGCGTTCGATGCCGGTGCCTTGTCGACGATGAGCTCGTTCAACGAGATCAATGGAGTGCCCGCTACGGCGAACTACGAGCTGCTGACGAAGATCCTGCGCGGGGAATGGGGATTCAAAGGATTCGTCGTGTCCGACTACACCTCGGACATGGAGCTCATCGCACACGGCTACGCCGCGAACGAGCGCGAGGCAGCAAAGCTCGCCTTTCTCGCGGGTGTCGACATGAGCATGCAGAGCGGCCTTTACATCGAGCACTTGCCGGATCTCGTGAAGTCCGGCGAGGTCCCGCTGGCGGCGCTCGATCGATCGGTGCGACGTGTGCTGCGAATAAAGAAGGCGCTCGGACTCTTCGACGATCCGTATCGATCCCTCGATCCCGCTCGGGAGGCGGCCGATCTCAAAAGGCCTGAGCACCGGGCGCTCGCACGTGAGGCGGCACGCAGATCGATCGTGCTACTCAAGAATCGTCAGAATGTGTTGCCGCTCGCAAGAGACACGAAGATCGCGTTGATCGGTCCGTTCGCGGAGGACCGACTCCACTTGCATGGTCCTTGGACGTTGTTCGCGAACGATCAGGAGGCCGTGACGGTTGCGGACGGTATCGCCGCAGCGCTCGAAGATCCGACGTTGCTGCAAGTCGTGCAGGGCTCGAGCTTCGAAACGCCGCTACGAGGCGGCATCGATGCAGCCGTGCAAGCCGCGAACGAAGCCGACGTCGTGCTGCTTGCGATCGGTGAAACTCATGACATGTCGGGCGAAGCGCAATCGCGCACGGACATCGTCGTGCCGGCGGCACAACAGATGTTGGCTGAGGCGCTGGCGGCCACGGGCAAGCCGATCGTCGTTCTGCTGCGCAATGGTCGCGCGCTCGCGTTGCAAGGCGCCGTGCGCGATGCGGACGCCATCCTCGTGACCTGGTTTTTGGGATCCGAAACGGGCAATGCGATCGCGGACGTGCTGTTCGGTGCAGCCAACCCGTCCGCGCGGTTGCCCGTCAGTTTTCCGATCGAGCCGGGGCAGCAGCCGTTCTATTACAACCATAAACGCACGGGCCGCCCTTTCATCAAGGGTGAGGCGCGCGAGTTCAAGGCACGCTACCGCGAGGTGCCGAACGAAGCGCTCTATCCGTTCGGTTTCGGGCTGAGCTACTCGACGTTCGAGTATGCGCCCATCAACCTGAGCGGCACGACGCTACCGTGGGACGGAAAGCTCACCGTCAGCACGCGGATCACGAACACGAGCGACCGGGCGGGAGAAGAAGTCGCGCAGCCCTACATTCATGATCGCGTCGCGAGCCTGACGCGACCGGTTCGCGAGTTGAAAGGCTTTCGCAAGGTTAAGCTGGAACCCGGTGAAAGCATCGAAGTGAGCTTCGCGATCAGGCGCGCCGATCTGGAGTTCGTCGGTCGCGACTTGAAATGGATCGCGGAGCCGGGCGTCTTCGACGTTTGGATTGCGCCCTCTTCGGTTGCCGGGACGGCGAAAACCTTTCGCCTCCTCGCCGAGCACGATGCCGCTGCGACGTCCGCTCGCACCGGCGCTGACTAACGCCACAACTCGCGCAGCTTCGCTGCAACGTCGATGCGTGCACCGTGCGCTCTGGGTGCGCTCGGTTGCGTGCCATCGCCAGACCATGTCGTTTGCTCGAACTTGGCCAAGAGCGCATCGGTCATGAAACGGCTGCGGGCGCCGTAGACGTGCGCATCGCCGCCGCGCGACTGCTGCGTCACGTAATACTTCAATGGCGCGACCAGGTGCAGCTCGTGCTTTGCGCGTGTCATCGCGACGTAGAGCAGGCGCCGCTCCTCGTCGATGAGCTCGGGTTTGCCGGTCGCGTGCTCGTTCGGAAAGTTTCCGTCGGCGACATTCAATACATACACGGAATCCCATTCTTGTCCCTTGGCGGAATGCACCGTCGACAGGATCAAGTAGTCTTCGTCTTTGAGCGGCGTGCCCGCGAGATCGCCCGAAGCCTGGGGCGGATCGAGCGTCAGCTCCGTGATGAATCGTTCTCTGCTGCCGAACTGTGCCGAGAGCCGCTCCAGTTGCTCGATGTCGCCCAGACGGACGTGCGCGGCATCGTAGAGTCGCTCGAGGTGCGGCTGGTACCACGCGCGCACACGCGCGATTTGACCGATCCATTCGCGTGACTCGACGAGCTCGATGAGCAAATCCGTGAAGGCGCGCCAATCTTCCGCCGCGGCGGACGGCATTCGATAGGCCTGCAGAACGCTCCACGCGCAGCCGCTTGCTTCGAATACTTTGAGACACCGCTCGGCATTCGCGGGGCCGACGCCGGGCAAGAGCTGCAATGCGCGAAACGCCGCGATGCGATTGCGTGCGTTGTCCGCCCATCGCAGCATTGCGAGCACATCCTTGACGTGCGCCGCTTCGAGAAATTTGAGCCCGCCGTACTTCACGTACGGGA
>JAAYXG010000701.1 GCA_012516015.1 Lysobacteraceae bacterium
ACCTCACGCGAGCTGATCAAGATGTTCATGCACGCGGGATTCCGCTCGGCGCGTCAATGCTTCGTCACCAGTCGCGGGCCGATTATCCTGCCGAACGCGGTGACAGCGGCGTGCGAACGTGCGTTCGAATCGCTGCCCAAGCGCATCCGCAACCGATCCTGGCGCAAGACGGCGGTCGCGAAGCTCCTCGAGTTGCGGATCATCGCGACCAAATAGCGATGCACGGGTCCGCAGGTTGCGAGCGTGGCTCGCGGCACGAGCCCGTCAGTGCAAGCGTCGCATCACGAACGTAGGCGCAGCACGTATATACTGAAGGAGCGCGATTGCCTCCGGAACGCGCAGCAGCGCCAACAGCAATGCGAAGAGCGCGACGTACGCAGCGCCACCGAGCACGACGCCGATGAGGCCGAGCTGCTCCGTCCAGAACGAGCCCGCCAACACCAATGCCGCGAGGCCGGCCGCTGCGAGCACCTTCAGGAGATCGCCCCAGGGCGCGAGGGCACGCAGCTCGATTCGATAGGCGCGCATGGTCTCATATCCCAAATATATTCCCTCGACACCGCGCGAAATGAGGAACGCACCGACCGCGCCGAGCACGCCCCAGCGCGGCAATAGCGCGAACATCAGCGCCGCGTTGAGGAAAAGCGCTAGGAGATTGCTGCGCAGAATGGGGCCGGTACGATCGATCGCTCGTAAAGGCACGGCAAAGTCGATGCTCTCGCGCAAGAACACCAAGAGATACAGCTGGAAGATCGCGACAGCGGGCAGATACTTCTCCGAGAAGAACGTGCGAATCAGAGGCTCGGCGAAACGCGCCAAGACGACGCCGGTGCCGATGAGCGCGATGGACGCGACCACTGTCGAGCGGCGCCAGAGCGCCATCTTGCCCTCGAGCGTTTCGCGGCCCTTCGTTACCATCTCCGGCAGCAGCACATCGGACAGCGAATTTCGCAGCACGGTGATGACCGGCTGAACGTAGACCCCGATGCTGTAGTGCGCGAGAGCCACGGGACCAAGGAGCTTCGCGACGAACAGACCGCCGAGCGATTTGTTGATGGCAACGAGAATGAGCGCGCCACCGAAGGGCAAGCAAAACTGCAGCTGGTCTCGCCAACGATACTCTCCCTGCGGCTTGGCTCGCCGCGAGCGGGCGCGCCAGCCAGCGGCGGAGATGAGCAAGCGGATCGACTCGAGCGCGACGAGCGACCACACGATCGCCATCACGTCCTTCGTCAATGCAGCCGTCGTCGTCACGACCGCGATCCTCGCCACGAGCCGCGTCGTCGTGTAGCCCAACACCGCGAAGCTGCGTTTCTCCGCAAGCCACAAGAATTCCCAGAAATCGAGATTGACGAAGAAGAGGACGTAGATCGCGACTTGGATGCCGAAGCCCCCGAGAAGAGCGCCCGCGAAGACCGTATCGAGAAGCAGCGCGCCACCCACGATGAGGAAACTGCTCGCGAAGGTAAGCGCCGCCGATTGGCTCACGAAGCGCGAGCCGCCATCGGGACTGTCCGGCACGAAGCGCAGGAGGCTGCTGTTGATGCCGAATCCGGAAATGCTGATCAGGAGCGTCGCGTACAGCACGAACTCGCGATAGCGCCCGAAGTCCTCGACGGTGAGCAGGCGCACGAGAATGATCGGACTGATGAGAATCAGCCCCTGATTCAATAGGCGCGCCATCGAGATGACGGCAGTTCGACGAGCGATGCTGATGGCGCTACTCCGTCGAGGGTTCGGAGCGCAACGACGCCTCTTCTTCCCCGTGCGCCTGCTCGGCCGCCTCGACGCTTTCGACGAGAGCGGCTTCATCGGCTCGCGACTGCTCCTTCGTGGCCCGACTCAACGGCGCAGTTCGCGGGACTGCGCGCAGCACCTTCGTGAGACCGTCTCGACCCACGTAGATGACTTCGAAACGATCCGATTCGATCGCCTCGTGCAATAGCTCACCGCGCACGGACCGACGCCCCGATTGCTGACCTTCCCCGCTGCCGATGAGGAAGATGCGCTTATCCCGATTCTCCTGCAGCAACTCATCGAGCATTGCGGGTGTCGCGATGACCGGCGTGCCGGTGTAGAAGTCGCGAACCCCGTCCGGAGTCGTTTTCACGAAGCGGCGCGCGACATCCGGACCGATGAGCCAGTAGTCGACGGAGCCGAGATAGTAGGTTTGCTGAAGCACGTCTTCCGCAAGCACGATGTCATCGTCGCGCACCCCGTAGGCGCGCATGAAAGCGGCGGCTCCCACATGGTCGGGGTGTATCGCATACCCCGCGTTCGCTGTGGCGGCAAGTGCCATTGGGTTCACGACCAGGACCGCAATCGCGGCCGCAGCAACGCTCGAGCCCATGCGGGAGCGCAAGCGAACGAATCGCTCGATCGACGCGCCGACGACCCACTGGCACGCGGCGAATGCGCACAGCAACATCGGGATCAAGGACATCTCGGTGTATCGCGGCGGCACATTCCAGGC
Source organism: Lysobacteraceae bacterium (assembly GCA_012516015.1). Taxonomy (GTDB): domain Bacteria; phylum Pseudomonadota; class Gammaproteobacteria; order Steroidobacterales; family Steroidobacteraceae; genus Steroidobacter. The sequence goes on from JAAYXG010000701.1 coordinate 2,474, forward strand.
GAATGCCCCGAGTGCGAACACGGGTGCCCATACGCCGAGCAACGCGAGCACCCAAAAGTCCGGAAGCACTCTACCGCGTGCGAGCTGATACAAGCCCCAGACGAGCAGCGCGCCCGTCACGATCGCGGCTAGAGGGCTCATCTCGCCGATGCGGACGTACGGCCACACGCTGATCGCACCCACCAGCGCTCCCACGAGTCGCGTGAACGTGCCTGCAAGCGGCGCGAGCAGCACGGCATGCAGAACGAGCAAGAGTCCGGCCGCGATGAGCAACGCGGCCAACCCCGGAAGGGTGCGTGCATCCCCGTAGCGCAGCGCGATGACGATTCCCGCGGCATAGGCGAGGGCAGCGAGATGATATTGGAGCGTCAGCTGCAGCACGATGCCGAGCGCGAATGATGCAGCGACAGCAATGCGAGGACCCTGGCGGTCTAGAATACGGCAGGTACGAAGTGCGAACGCAGCCGCGGCGATGCCTGTAACCCATAGAGCGACATCGAACGCGAGCTCGAATTGTCGCGGCACGCTCGATCCTTGCGGAGGGGCGGGCCCGACGGCCGCGGCGAACTCCGGTGACGGCGTGGGATAATGC
>JAAYXG010000702.1 GCA_012516015.1 Lysobacteraceae bacterium
ATCGAAACGCCGTAGTCCTGCAAGTACTTGACGTTCGTGTCGCCGCGCAAGAACCACAGAAGCTCGTAGATGATGGAGCGCAGGTGCAACTTCTTCGTCGTGACGAGCGGAAAGCCCTGCGACAGATCGAACCGCATCTGATGACCGAACACGGACAGCGTACCGGTCCCCGTGCGGTCGGTTTTCGCCGTGCCGTGCTCGCGAATATGACGCAGTAAATGAAGATACTGCTTCATGAGTGAATGGCGGACAGCTTCGTTCGGTGAGCGGCGGACAGTGGCCGGCGGACGGTGACAAGACAGCCGCCAGCAATGCTCATGCATTGAAGAAAAAGCAGGTCACTCATCAAACAACTCGCTCTTGAGCAACTTCATCGCCCGCGTCCGCCGCGCCGCTCACCGGCTTTTTCACCGTCTGCTGTCCGCCGTCCGCCGCTCACCGGCTTGGTCACCGCCCGCTGTCCGCTGCCCGCCGTTTACCGTGCGGTAGTTGCCGCTCGGCACATCGCGCCGGTACGCCATGACCAGAAGCGCGATACCCACGAGGATCATGGGGGTAGATAGAATCTGCCCCATCGTGACCCAGTCGAACAGAATGTAGCCCCGATACAAGTCCGGCACGCGCACGAACTCGATCAAGAAGCGGCAGATGCCGTAGCCCAACAAGAACAATCCCGAGGGCGCCAGACGCGGACGCGGCTTTGCCGTAAATACCCACAGGATGATGAAGACAAGCAGTCCCTCGAGCAAGCCCTGATAGAGCTGCGACGCGTGGACCTGGATGACGCAGGGATCAACGTTGAACCGCTCGCACATCTGCAGCGCGCCATCGCGCTGTAGCGGGTGCAGCGTGCTCGGGTCGAGCACGAAGCCCCACGGCACTTCGGTCGGCTTGCCCCACAGCTCGCCGTTGATGAAGTTACCGATGCGTCCGGCGAAAATCCCGATTCCCGGGAGCGGCGCCAAGAAATCGAGCACGTCCGCTATGCGCCGCCCGCGCCGGCGCGCGAAGAGCGCGACGGCGACGATCACGCCCACCAATCCGCCGTGGAACGACATGCCGCCCTTCCAGATCTGGATGATCGTGATCGGATCCGCGATCACTTGCTCGCCGCCGTAGAAGATCAGCCAGCCGATCCGGCCGCCTGCGATGACGCCTATAGCGGCGAAGAAAATCAGGTCATCCACGTCTACCGGTCGCCATGTCGACTCCGGCATGCCGGCACGGCGCCGAGCGAGCAGCCAAGCCGCCGCAAAGCCGATGACGTACATGAGCCCATACCAATGAATGGCGAGCGGGCCGATGGAAACGATGACTGGATCGATCGCGGGATAGGTCAGCATGCGGGGCGCATGTTACCAAGGAAGCCAGCTTCGACGCGCCTTCTCGGTCATTCCGCCACGACCCTGACGAATACGGCCTTCAAATACCTCGTCTCGGGGATCGCCGGATGGATCGGATGGTCGGGCGCTTGCCCGCCGATTTCCACGATCTGTGCGAATCGATTGAGGTGCCGGGCGGCTCCCTGGATCGCCTCGACGAGCGCATCGGCGCTCAAGTGATACGAGCACGAACATGAAACCAGGACGCCATCGCGATCGAGTAGCTGCATCGCGAGCCGATTCAATCTCTTGTACGCCGCCTCGCCCTTCCGCATGTCCTTCTTGCGCTTGATGAACGCGGGGGGATCGATCACGACGACGTCGAACTTGCGTTGCTGCGCGTGGAGCGATGCGAGCACGTCGAAGGCGTCGCCGCGTATGACGTCGGGCTTGAGGCCGTTGGCCGCAGCGTTCTCGGAGAGCGCACTGAGCGCGGCTGCGGAAGAATCGACGCAGGTCACTTCCGTCGCGCCCGCTCGCAATGCACCGAGGCCCCAAGCGCCGACGTAACTGAACACATCGAGCACCCGAGCGCCGCCGACGTACTTGCGCAATGCGAGCCGGTTGGCTGCCTGATCGAAGAACCAGCCGGTCTTCTGCCCGCCCGCAAGCGGAACCTGAAAAGCGACGCCGCCTTCTTCGATCGTGATCGTCGCCGGCGCTTGGCCGAATGCCGCCTCCTGGTAGCGCGGCAGGCCCTCGAGATCGCGTGCGCCTCCGTCGTTCTTCCAGATGAGTGCCGCGGGAGACAACACCTTCTCGACCGCCCGCTCGATATCCGCGCGCATCGCTTCCATTCCGGCGGTCGCGATCTGACCCACGACGATGTCGCCGAAGCGATCGAGCACGAGGCCGGGAAGCGCGTCCGATTCGCCGAAGACGCAGCGATAAAGCGGCGCCTCGTACAGCGCTCTGCGCAGCGACTGAGCGACTTGCAGACGATGCACGAGCAATGACCTGCTCGGCGGATGCGCCGCGTCGCGCGTCAGAATACGCGCGCAGATGAGCGAATGCGGGTTGACGTAGCCGTAGCCCAGGAATTTGTCGCGATCCGACACGATGCGCACGTGATCGCCCGGCGCGAACGCGGCAAGCGGCGTTCGCTCGCTATCGACCTCATTGGAAAACACCCATAGGTGCCCTGCGGAAAGTCGGCGGTCCTCGCCGCGCTTGAGGCGCAGCGTGGGCAACTGCGAAGTGTTCGGAGAGGCGTCCATCGTTATAGTGGACGCATTCTACGTAAAGCGCCCTGCCCCTGCAGGCTTCGTTCGCACCTCAATCCGCCTCCTCCGAGCTCCGATGCAACCGTCCACGAACGTCCCACACCGCAATCATCTCGCGCTGGAAACGAGCCCGTATCTCAAGCAGCACGCGCACAACCCGGTCGAATGGTATCCATGGGGCGAGCTCGCGCTCGAGCGAGCACGCAGCGAAGACAAACCGATCCTGCTCTCGATCGGCTACTCGGCCTGTCACTGGTGCCATGTGATGGCTCACGAATCCTTCGAAGACGAGCACACCGCCGCCGTGATGAACGAGCATTTCGTCAACATCAAGGTCGATCGTGAGGAACGACCCGATCTAGATAAGATTTACCAGCTCGCGCATCAGATGCTGACGCAAAGGGCCGGCGGCTGGCCGCTCACGATCTTCCTCTCGCCCCGGGATCTGCGCCCGTTCTTCAGCGGCACGTATTTCCCGAGCTCGCCGCGATTCGGCATGCCGGCCTTCAGCGAGCTGCTCGAGCGCGTGAGTGACTTCTATCGATCGAGAGGCGAAGACATTGCCCGACAGAGCGCGGCGCTCGACGAAGCGTTTCGCCACGTCATTCCCGCCCCTGCGGCAGCCGATGTACCGCTGACGCTCGAGCCGTTGGCGGATGCGCGACAGCGCCTTGCCGAGGCCTTCGATGCCACGCACGGCGGGTTCGGGCCGCCGCCGAAGTTCCCGCATCCGACGTACATCGATTGGCTCCTGCGCCGTTGGCGCTCCAGCGCAGCGACCGATTCGCCCGACTTGCATTCGCTCTATATGGCAACGCTCACGCTCAAACGCATGGCGGAAGGCGGTATCGCGGATCACATCGGCGGCGGGTTTGCCCGCTATTCGGTCGATCGCTTCTGGATGATCCCGCACTTCGAAAAGATGCTGTACGACAACGCGCAACTCCTACAAGTGTATGCGCACGCGGCGATCGCGACCGGCGAAGGCTTGTACCGCGATGCTGCGATTCATACGGCGGCTTGGATGATGAACGAAATGCAATCCGAAGAAGGAGGCTACTGGTCGAGCCTCGATGCGGACTCCGAAGGGCACGAAGGTCGGTACTACGTGTGGGATGTAGCCGAAGTTCGATCTCGGCTCGCGGAACCGGAATACGCTGTGTTCTCGCGTCGCTTCGGCTTGGATCAACCTGCGAACTTCGAGGGCAAGTGGCACCTGCACGTACACCGCTCGTGCGAGGACATCGCAGCGGAGCTTTCGCTCGATGCCGAGGGCGTCGAATCCCGCTTGAACGCAGCACGCGACACGCTCCGGGCGGCACGCGCACGTCGTAGCCGCCCTAACCGAGACGACAAGGTGCTGACGTCGTGGAACGCGCTTGCGATCGGCAGCATGCTCATCGCCGGGCGTAGCCTCGATCGCGCCGAGTACGTCCGCTCCGCATTTCGCGCAATCGATTTTCTACAGGAACGCCTCGTGAGCGGCGGGCGATTGCTGGCCACCTACAAGGACGGGCGCGCGCGCTTTCCAGCGTATCTCGACGATTACGCGTTCCTGCTCGATGGTTTGCTCGAAGCGCTGCAGACAAAATGGCGCACGCAGGATCTCACGTTCGCCATCTCTCTTGCCGATACGCTGCTCGAGTGTTTCGAGGACCGCGACGCGGGAGGCTTCTATTTCACCGCTCACGATCACGAGCAATTGATCACACGCCCGAAATCGTTCGCGGACGAGGCCCTACCGGCCGGCAACGCGGTGGCCGCACGAGCGCTTACGCGCCTCGGACTGCTTCTCGGCGAGACGCGTTATCTGGACGCCGCAGCAAGAACGCTGCGAGCCGGATGGGAGCCGATACGCCAATACCCGCACGTGCACGCCGCTTTGCTCGTCGCGCTCGAAGAACACCTCGATGCACCCGAAATCGTAGTCGTGCGCGGTGTCGCGAGCGAAGTCGAGGAGTGGAAATCCGCTCTCGACAAGATCTACGCGCCGAAACGACTCGTATTCGCAATCCCGAACGACGTGGGCGACGTACCTGCCGTAATCGCCGACAAGCGCCCGCAAGAAACGACGGTGGGTTACGTCTGTCGAGGCACGACGTGCTCGGCGCCGGTCCGGTCGCTTGCAGCGCTCGCCTCGCTCACGAGCGGAGTCTTGCCGCCGGAAAAGTAACCGTGCCGCGACGAGCGCCCTTTTGAAATCCGCAGATGTGCGTCGCGGCTAGCGCTTCTTGCGCTGCTGTTGGGCTGCCTGAGCCGCTGCCTTTTTTGCGCGCTTGCGATTGCGCGCGCGCTCGATGCCCGCAAGTTGCTTCGCTTTGGCCGATTCGATCGCGGCGGCGAGAGAGCGACGCCCCCATTCCTTGAGCTGCTCGGAGTCGTCGATGATCTCCTGCGGTACTCGATGATGATCGGTCGTCAAATCGAACGCATTCGGATACGGCTTGAACTGCTCCATGCCGCGCGATAGGTAATCGCCCAGATTGCTCTGACTCGTGTGCAAAAAGAGCTGCTCGTTGATCACGATGCCGAGCAGACGCTCTTCGACGAAGATGCCGACGCCGCCGAAGATCGCACGATTGGAAACGCGCCCCAGAAACGCCAGGTGCTCTGTGACATAACCAACCAGGCTCGATTTCTCGCGCATTCGAGCGTCTCTCTTGTCCCTTTGTTCTTCCCGATGCCCGATCGGAGTTTACATGCGGACCGCCCGCTGTAAACACACACACCGGCACGAAGCCTGCATCCGATCGGCGATCGGCTCTCTATCAGACGCTCGGGCGCGCTAAAAAGGTTGCAATCGACCGTCGCAGTGGGCCCTGAATCTGCTCGTCGAACAGCGGCGCTCGCGACCAGTCGTACGCCCACGGGTTGTTCGTCCTCAGCCCCTCGGGCTCGTCGTCATAGCGCGGATGGACATGCGCATGTAGCGCAGGCTCGAAATTACCGAAAATGGCGTAGTTGATCCTGATCGCACCGGTCGCCTGCAGCACGGCATCGCCCAGACGACCGAGATCGCTCAAGAAGCGATCGCGACTCTCCGCATCTAGAGCGTTCAGATGCGGCACGACAGGATCCGGCAAGAGTAAACAATAGCCTCGCAGCACTTGGCGTTCGCCCATCACGGCCCATCCCGATTCCAGGCGCGCCACGACGCGCGGCTCCGTTCCCGCCCTGCAGGCTTCGACGATACGGTGAATGAGCGTAGGCATCGCTCAACCGCGTCGGAAGATGAAATAGACCGCACCCAACATGCAAAGCGCCGCCCATAGGTAATCGAGCTTGAGCGGCTGGCGCATATACAAGATGACGAACGGCACGAATACCGTCAGCGTGATGACCTCCTGCAGGATCTTGAGCTGCGGTAGCGTCATCGCCGTGTAGCCGATGCGATTGGCCGGCACCTGCAGCAGATACTCGAACAACGCGATGCCCCAGCTCGCGAGCGCGGCAACGAGCCACGGCTTTTGATTCATGTGCTTGAGGTGGGCATACCAAGCGAAGGTCATGAACACGTTCGAAAGCGTGAGCAATACGATTGCACGCAGGATGGGCGAGCTCATGAGAGACCCTGAGAGTACCGTGCTACGAACATGCCTCGCGGCTCAAGCGGCGTCAACACGCCTCAGACTCGGCGGTGAGTCGCTCCGATCGAGCCTGAGCACGAAATCGAACGCGTCGAGCCGTGTGCAGAGCTCGAAATCGCGCGCGGGCGCCCAATCGCAGGCGGGATCGAAGAATTTCCGTGCGCTGCTTGCCTCGCGCAGCCGCTCTCGGATCGAGCCGGTATCGAAAGGTTCGTCCCGCAGCCTCGCGAGCAATAGTTGCGCGCAGAGGTCGTCCTCGTCGCAGCGCTCTCGCGCCTCGTGGCCCATCCTTACCAGCGTAACCTCCGCCGGATTGCACGCACGCAGATAGCGAACGATCGCGGCCGCATTCACGAGCGCGCCAGTCAGCACCTCGCTCGCACCGGTCGCGTTCGTCAGTCCTTGCGTTCCCGCGTGCGTCGTATGAATGAGCGTACGGCCGACAACGTCGAGCGATTCCAGCTCCGTCGGCGAGTTCCCGCAGTCGAAGCCAGGCAATCGCCGCGCGTGTCGTTCGCCAACGAGGAGCC
>JAAYXG010000703.1 GCA_012516015.1 Lysobacteraceae bacterium
GACGGCGCGCTCGTCAACTCCGGGCGGTGGCTGCAGTGGCATTGGAAAGGCGGGGAGCCGCCCGGCGAAGCGCGCACCGACATCGAGATCATGGCGGGTCTGTTCACGCGCTTACGCAAGCTCTACGAAACAGAAGGCGGAGCGTTCCCCGATCCGATCCTCAATCTGACCTGGAGCTACGCGCGCCCGAACAATCCCTCGCCCGAGGAATTGGCGAAGGAATACTCCGGCAGAGCGCTCGTCGATCTCGTCGATCCCAAGGAGCCGAGCAAGGTCGTACGCAGCGCGGGCGAGCAGCTCGCCGGCTTCGGGGAGTTGCGCGACGACGGCAGTACCGCCTGCGGATGTTGGATCTACTGCGGTGCGTGGGGGCCCACCGGCAACTTGATGGCGAGGCGAGACAACTCCGATCCGAGCGGCCTCGGCCAGACGTTGAATTGGGCGTGGTCGTGGCCCGCGAATCGCAGAGTGCTCTACAACCGCGCCTCGTGCGATCCGAGCGGGAAGCCGTTCAACCCGGCGCGCCCGCTCGTAAAGTGGGACGGCACACGTTGGGTCGGTTTCGACACGCCCGATTTCGCAGCGACCGAGGATCCTGGGAAGGGCATGGGCCCGTTCATCATGAATGCGGAAGGCGTCGCGCGCTTCTTCGCGCGCACGAACATGGTCGAAGGTCCGTTCCCGGAGCACTACGAGCCGTTCGAAACGCCGCTCGGCTACAACCCGATGCATCGGGACTCGAAGCAGGCGACGAGCAATCCGGCAGCGCGCGTGTTCGAGAACGATCTGGAAGCCTTCGGCAAGGCGGCGGACTTCCCGCATGTCGCGACGACGTATCGCCTCACCGAGCACTTCCATTATTGGACGAAGCACGTGCTCTTGAACGCGATTACTCAACCCGAGCAGTTCGTCGAAATCGGCGAAGCGCTCGCGAGAGAGCTCGGCATCGTTGCAGGCGATCGCGTCAGGGTCAGCTCGAACCGCGGCCACATCGAAGCCGTCGCGGTCGTCACGAAGCGCATCAAGCGGCTCGACATCGACGGCAAGACCGTCCACACCGTGGGCATTCCGCTCCATTGGGGGTTCAAGGGCATCGCGAAACCCGGCTACCTCGCGAACACGCTCACGCCGTTCGTCGGCGACGGCAACGTGCAGACGCCGGAGTTCAAGGCGTTCCTCGTGAAGGTGGAAAAGGTATGAAGCAAGGAGGGCTGCTGGGCTCTGGGCGCTGGGCTCTGGCCAGAAAGGAACCCGTGACTCTCACAAACATTGTGGCGCTGGCTCGCAAACACGTGCAGGAGCGTCTCCGTTCTTGCCAGGAGCCCAGAGCCCGGCGCCCGAGCCGTAGAGGTAACTGTCATGTCGCTGCAATCACTCGACATCGTTAGACGCTCCGCGACGACGACACCGCCGCCCGGAATTCGTAGGGCTGCGACCGGCGCCGTTGCGAAGCTCATCGACACGACGAAGTGCATCGGCTGCAAGGCATGTCAGGTCGCATGCATGGAATGGAACGACCTGCGCGATGAGGTCGGCACGAACGTCGGCGTCTACGAGAATCCGGCCGATCTCACCGAGGCCTCTTGGACGCTGATGCGCTTCACCGAGTACGAAAACCCCGAAGGCGATCTCGAGTGGTTGATCCGCAAGGACGGCTGCATGCACTGCGCGGATCCCGGATGTCTCAAAGCGTGTCCGGCACCGGGTGCGATCGTGCAGTACGCGAATGGGATCGTCGATTTCCAACAAGAGAACTGCATCGGCTGCGGCTATTGCATCACCGGC
>JAAYXG010000704.1 GCA_012516015.1 Lysobacteraceae bacterium
ACCGGTGCGTGCGCGCCAGGCACGAACGCTCGCGACTCGAGTCGACGCAGGCTCGTGTACTTCCACTCTTCGTCACGCTGCGTCGGGAATCCCTGCTTGAGGAACTCGTCGAACGCGGCGCGCCTCGCCTCGCTCAACGGGTCCGATGCGAAGCGCGTCTCGAACAGCGCGCTGTACCGCTCGAGCGCGGCATTCGCCTTGGTTGCCGGTGCTGCGCTCATGCTGCCGCCTGTTTGATCCAATCGTAGCCGCGCTTCTCGAGCTCGATCGCGAGCGATTTGTCGCCGCTCTTCAAGATCTGGCCGCCGGAGAGCACGTGGACTCGGTCGGGCTCGATGTAATCGAGCAGCCGCTGGTAGTGCGTGACCATCACGATTGCGCGATCCGACCGGCGCAGACTGTTGACGCCGTTCGCGACGACACGCAGCGCGTCGATATCGAGTCCCGAGTCCGTTTCATCGAGGAGGGCGAGCGTCGGCTCGAGCACGGCCATCTGCAGAATCTCGTTGCGCTTCTTCTCGCCGCCGGAAAAGCCCTCGTTCACGCCGCGGTTCAAGAAGCTTTCGTCCATTTGCATGAGCTTCATCTTTTCGCGCACGAGCGCGAGGAACTCGAAGGCATCCACTTCCGGTTCGCCGCGATGCTTACGGATGGCATTGAGTGCCGCCTTGAGCAGGTAGACGTTGTTCACGCCGGGAATCTCGACGGGGTACTGGAAGGCGAGAAACACGCCCTCGCGCGCCCGCTCCTCGGGTGCGAGCGCAAGCAGATCCTGGCCGCGATACGTGGCCGAGCCTTGCGTGACTTCGTAGCCCTCGCGTCCTGCGAGCACTTGCACGAGCGTGCTCTTGCCCGACCCGTTCGGACCCATGATCGCGTGAACTTCGCCGGCGCCGACTTCGAGCGACAAGCCGTTGAGGATCTGACGATCGCCTGCGCGGACGTGAAGATTGTCTATGCGTAACACGAAATTTCTCCGATTCGGGGGCTCGGGGCATAGGGCGTGGGGCTCGGGCTGGAATCGAGCAACCTCTTTCCTGCTACAGCCTCCAGTCTCCAGCCTCCCGCCATTCTCAACCTACCGACCCTTCAAGACTGACCGCCAGCAAGTTCTGCGCCTCGACTGCGAACTCCATCGGGAGCTCCTTGAACACGGCCTTGCAGAAACCGTTGACGATCATGTTGACGGCATCCTCTTGCGAGATGCCGCGGCTCAAGCAATAGAAGAGCTGGTCGTCCCCGATCTTCGAGGTTGTCGCCTCGTGTTCGACGCTCGCGGTGGGGTTGCGCACCTCCATATAGGGGAACGTGTGCGCGCCGCAACGATCGCCCATGAGCAGCGAGTCGCATTGCGTGAAGTTACGGGCGTTCGTCGCTTTCGGCAGGATCTTCACGAGCCCGCGATAGCTATTCTGGCCGTAGCCGGCGGAGATGCCTTTGGAGACGATCGTGCTGCGCGTGTTCGGGCCGATGTGAATCATCTTCGTCCCGGTGTCAGCTTGCTGATAGTTGTTCGCGACCGCGACCGAGTAGAACTCGCCGACCGAGTTCTCGCCGGTCAGCACGCAGCTCGGATACTTCCACGTGATCGCCGAGCCGGTTTCCACTTGCGTCCAGCTGATCCGGGAGTTCGCGCCGCGGCACTCGCCGCGCTTCGTCACGAAGTTGTAGATGCCTCCGCGCCCGTGCTCGTCTCCCGGATACCAGTTCTGAACGGTCGAGTACTTGATCTGCGCATCGTCGAGCGCGATGAGCTCGACGACCGCGGCATGAAGCTGGTTCTCGTCGCGCATCGGCGCGGTGCAGCCCTCGAGATAGCTGACGTACGAGCCTTCGTCCGCGATGATGAGCGTGCGCTCGAACTGGCCCGTGTTCGCCGCGTTGATGCGGAAGTAAGTCGA
>JAAYXG010000705.1 GCA_012516015.1 Lysobacteraceae bacterium
CTCTACATGAACAGTCGTGCGACGTTCACCCTCGGACAGTTTGGCGGTCATGCCGGGCGTGCTCTCCGCGCGGGCGACACGCTTCATCTGATGGAGGGCGTTGAGGCCGACGATGACAGGCTTCACGCCCTTCCGCTCGAGGCGATTCCGCGCTACGGCCGCGAGTGGCAGATCGACGTCATGTATGGCCCGCACGGTGCGCCCGATTTCTTCACGTCCGCCGACATCGATACGTTCTTCTCCACGGCCTGGGAAGTTCACTACAACTCGAGCCGCACCGGTGTGCGCCTCATCGGCCCCAAACCGGAATGGGCGCGAACGGATGGCGGCGAGGCGGGATTGCATCCCTCGAACATTCACGACAATGCGTATGCGATCGGTGCGATCGACTTCACCGGCGACATGCCCGTGATCTTGGGCCCGGATGGACCGAGCCTCGGCGGCTTCGTCTGCCCAGCGACGATCGTACGTGCGGAACGATGGAAGATCGGCCAGCTCAAGCCGGGCGACCGTGTGCGCTTTCGATGCGTGTCGTTCGGTGAGGCCCGCGAGCGCGAGCGCGCGCAGTCGGAATGGATCCGCACGCTGAGCGCGCAGGGCGCCTTCGCAACGACCGCGACGCAGTCGATCGCCCGATCGAACGTCCGGCAATCCCGATCGGAAGCGATTCTGTCGAGCACGGCTGCCCACGGCGAGCGTCCCGCGGTCGTCTATCGCCAAGCGGGCGACGAGTACTTGTTGATCGAATACGGTCCGAACGTTCTCGATCTCGCCTTGCGCTTTCGCGTGCACGCGCTCATGGAATGTCTGCAGCGCGAACGCATCGAAGGCCTTCGAGAGCTCACGCCTGGCATTCGCTCGTTGCAAGTGCATTTCGATAGCAGTGTCCTCTCGCAAGCTCGGTTGCTCGATGTGCTCGCCGCGGCGGAAGAGGCGCTACCGAGCCTCGCGAAGATCGAGGTGCCGAGCCGAATCGTGCATCTGCCTTTATCGTGGGACGATCCGGCGACGCGACTTGCAATCGAGAAATACATGCAGTCGGTACGCCGCGATGCGCCGTGGTGTCCGAGCAACCTCGAGTTCATTCGACGCATCAACGGTCTCGACTCGATCGAGGATGTGCGGCGCATCGTGTTCGATGCGAGCTACGTCGTCCTCGGTCTCGGCGATGTCTATCTCGGTGCGCCTGTCGCGACCCCGCTCGATCCGCGTCACCGTCTCGTGACGACGAAGTACAACCCCGCGCGTACGTGGACGCCGGAGAATGCGGTGGGGATCGGCGGCGCCTACCTATGTGTCTACGGGATGGAAGGGCCGGGCGGCTATCAGTTCGTCGGCCGGACGATCCAGATGTGGAATCGACATCGTCAAACCGCCGACTTTGGCGACGGCAAGCCTTGGCTGCTGCGCTTCTTCGATCAGCTTCGCTTCTACCCGGTCACCGCGGACGAGCTGTTGGCGCTGCGCGAGGAATTTCCGCGCGGGCGCATCAAGTTGCGCATCGAGCCGACGAGGCTGCGGCTGCGCGACTATCAAGCCTTCCTGCGCGCGAACGCGGATTCGATCGCGGCGTTCAAGGCGCGACAGCACGCCGCGTTCGAGGTCGAGCGCGAGCGCTGGCGGCAAAACGGGCAGCTCACGTTCGAGGCGGCGGAAGTTGACGCGCTTGAAGAGCCGGATTCCGCGCGCAGTGCCATTCCGGCCGACGCCGTGGCGGTGACCTCACCCGTCTCCGGCAGCGTGTGGAAAGTAAGCGCGCGCGAAGGCCAACGCGTCCGCGAAGGCGATGAGCTGATGCTCGTTGAGGCCATGAAGATGGAGATCCCGATTCTCGCCGACGAGGCAGGCGAGATCATCGAAGTGCGCGCGGCCCGAGGCGCAGCGGTCCGCGCGGGGGATGTTCTGCTCGTCGTGCGCGTGGGGAAGCAATAGATGTACGACCTGACGATCCGAGCGCTGTTGCAAGGCTATCGGGCGCGGCGCTTTACGCCCGTCGAAATCATGTGTCATGTCCTCGAGCGTATCGACGGAAGCCCGGCGCGCAACGTATGGATCTCACGCGTCGCGGCCGATGCGGTGCTGCGTCGAGCGGGGGAATTGCTCGACGAGGATCGGGAGGCGCTGCCGCTCTATGGCATCCCTTTTGCGATCAAGGACAACATCGATCTCGACGATGTGCCGACGACGGCCGCCTGCCGGGCGTTCAGCTACGTGCCACGGCAGTCCGCGCACGTCGTACAGAAATTGATCGATGCCGGGGCGATTCCTATCGGCAAGACGAACATGGATCAATTCGCGACGGGACTCGTCGGCACCCGCTCGCCCTACGGAGCGTGTGAGAACGCGTTCGATCCCGCGTACATATCGGGCGGTTCGAGCAGCGGCTCCGCGGTCGCGGTCGCCCACGGGCTAGTCAGCTTCGCGCTCGGTACGGATACGGCGGGCTCCGGGCGCATCCCTGCGGGCTTCAACAACATCATCGGGCTCAAGCCCTCGTGCGGGCGATTGAGCACGCGCGGCGTCGTGCCGGCATGCCGGTCGCTCGATTGCGTTTCGATCTTCGCATTGACGAGTTGGGACGCGGCGCAGGTCCTGCGCGCGAGCGATGGGTTCGACGAAGAGGACGACTATGCGCGCGATCCGAGTCGTTTGCCGCTTCCGGTGCTCACGCCTGCCGGGCGAGAAGTGCGTATCGGCGTCCCGAACGCAACGCAACGGGCGTTTTTCGGCGACGACAACTACGCGGCGTGCTACGCGCGCGCGATCGAGCGGGTTCGCGCGCTCGGTTGGCGCGTCGTCGAAATCGACTTCGATCCCTTTCGCGAGGCGGCGCAACTGTTATACGACGGTCCATGGCTCGCGGAACGGTATGTGGCAGTCGGCGCGTTTCTTCGCGAGCAGGCGGACGCGATGCATCCGGTGACGCGCGCCGTCATCGAGCGCGGTGCAAGCCTGACTGCGGCCGATGCGTTCGCGGCGCAGTATCGATTGAAAGGTCTCGAGCGCCGGAGCGATGCCGTGTGGCAGCACGTCGACGCTTTGATGGTGCCTACGGCGGGGACGATCTACACGATCGCGCAAGTCGAGAGCGATCCGATCGCGCTCAATACGAACCTCGGGTTTTACACGAACTTCGTGAACCTGCTCGATCTCGCCGCAGTGGCGGCGCCGGCGGGCTTTCGCGACGACGGCTTACCGTTCGGTGTCACACTCGTGGCTCCCGCGGGCTCTGAGAGCACGTTGTTGTCGTACGCGGATCGGCTGCATCGCGCGAGCGTGACGCAGTTGGGCGCGACGGCGTTCGCCTTCCACGAGCCCGCGCTCGAACCCGATAGTCCGCCAGGATACGTCGGCTTGGTCGTTTGCGGCGCGCACATGCGCGGTTTGCCGTTGAACCATCAGTTGACCGATCGTCGAGGCTTCTTCGTTCGCAGCGCGCGCACGGCGAACACGTATCGCTTCTATGCCTTGTCCGGCGGTCCGCCCCAACGGCCCGGTCTGGTCCGGGTATCCGAGGGCGGCGAGGCGATCGACGTCGAAGTATGGGCGGTTCCCGAACGACACTTCGGCTCGTTCGTCGCCGCTATCCCGGAACCGCTCGGTATCGGCAAGGTGGAGCTCGAGGATGGGACGCGCCTCAGCGGCTTCTTGTGCGAGGCTGCGGCACTCGAAGGGGCGGAAGACATCAGTTCGCTGCGCAGTTGGCGTGCGTTCCTGGAAAGACGCCGCGACTGACGACTGTCGCGCGATGCTAGAGCTGCCAACCCCAGCTCGATGTCCGTGGACCGAGATCCTTCCACAGACGCCCCGCCGTCTCAGCCCCATAGATGGAGAAAACGCTGTCTCCATGCAGCACGCCGCGCTGCGGTCTGATCGGCGGCGGAGACAGCGTTCCGCTCGAGGGCTCGTTGGTGCGAATGACGCCGCGGAAGTCGAGCAGCGGTGATCCGCTGCTGAGATTGTGCGCTTCGAGCACGTGCAGCCCGGAGTACGTCCAAGCAAAGGCGCCTACGTCGTTGGGATTAGGCGTTTCGAACACATCGATCGGCAGCGCGATGCGATAGGCATCGTCCGTTGCGGCAAGGAATGTGACGGCGTGCGGGTCGAAGACTGCCTCGCTTTGTGAACCCGTGTCGCCGAAGACTTGAACGCCCACCGAACGCGGCGTGTCCAGCTCGCTCACGTCGAAGAGCTCGACTTTGACTCCACGCGGTGCGCCTTGCTCGGTCGTGTGATAGCCGACGGATGCAACGACGTTTGCGTTGAGCGGGTGCAAGTAAGTCGAGAAGCCGGGTAGCTCGACCTCGCCCGCGATGAACGGGTCGCTCGGATCCGAAATATCGATGACATAGAAAGGATCGACTTGGCGGGCGGTGACGACGTAGGCGCGATCCGCGAGGAAACGAACGCCTTGCATCATCTCGCCCCGCTTACCGATCTTGCTCGGACGTGCCTCGTTCGGCAGCGCCGAGACGA
>JAAYXG010000075.1 GCA_012516015.1 Lysobacteraceae bacterium
CCCCGGGCGCCCGGCGCGAAGTCATCCTTGCAGCAGTAGTTTTCTTCTTCCGAGCTTCGCGTGCTTCGCGAGAGCCTCTTCCCCGTTCCTGTCCGTTACAAGTTGCTGCAGAGGTGCCCGCCGTCGACGACGATCGTCGTGCCCGTCATGTATCGCGAGGCATCGGAGGCGAGGAGCAACAGCGGTCCGTCGAGATCTTCGAAACGTCCGAGCCGACGTTGCGGGATGCGCTTCAGCATCGCGGCGCCCGCCGGGCTCGCGAAAAAGTCACGGCTGATATCCGTCAAGAAGTAGCCGGGTGCAATCCCGTTCACCCGAATGTTGTAGCGCGCGAGCTCGAGCGCCATGCTCTTCGTGAGCTGATTGAGCGCCGCCTTCGATGCCGCGTACGGCGTAATGTGCCCGGCTTGGCGGAAGCTCAGAATCGACTGAATGTTGATGATGCTGCCGCCGCGCTTGGCCTCGCGCATCCGCCGCGCAACGTGCGTCGCCATCAAGAACGCGCCTTTGAGATTGACGTCGAGCACGTCGTCCCAATCCTGCTCCGTCTGCTCGAGCACGGGCTTCGTAATGCAGATGCCCGCGTTGTTGATGAGCACATCGATCGGCCCGAGCGCCTGCTCGATCGCGGCGACGGCGCTTGCGACCGATGACTCTTGACTCACGTCCAGCTTCGAAACCGCCGCGATCCCGTCCATCGCGTTGATCTCGCTCGCGACAGTCTCGAGCGCGGCAACGCGCCGAGCCGTCAGCCCGACACGCGCACCGGCACGCGCCAGCACCCCTGCGAAGTGCCGGCCGAAGCCGCTCGAAGCACCCGTGATGAGGGCGACCTTGCCCCGCAGGTCGAAAACTGAGCTCATGAATCCCGTACGATTGGTGGCTAGGGTGAGACTCGAACTCACGACCTCGGCATTATGAGTGCCACGCTCTAACCGGCTGAGCTACCTAGCCTTTTGGATGACGAACTCTGGAGTGAGGCATTTCCCCTCACCCAGCGCTTCGAAGGAGGCGCATTGTCTTGGAACGGCGCCCGGGAGGCAAGCGCAGCTCTTCAGCGTCAGACGTTGAACCTGAAATGCATCACGTCTCCCTCCTGGACGACGTACTCCTTGCCTTCGAGACGGAGCTTGCCCGCCTCCTTTGCGCCCTGCTCGCCTTTGTAGGCGATGAAGTCCTCGTAAGCGATGACCTCGGCGCGAATGAACCCCTTCTCGAAGTCGGAGTGGATCACGCCGGCGGCCTGCGGCGCCGTCGCGCCGACGCGGACGGTCCACGCGCGGACTTCCTTGACGCCCGCGGTGAAGTAAGTCTGCAGGCCGAGCAGCTTGTATGCCGCTCGGATCACTCGATTGAGCCCCGGCTCGTCGAGCCCGAGCTCCTCGAGGAATTCCGCGCGATCGCCTTCATCCAGCTGGGCGATTTCGGCCTCGATCGCGGCGCACACGGGAACCACTTCGACATTTTCGCGCGCCGCGAGCTCGCGCACCGAATCGAGATGCGGATTGTTCGTAAAGCCGTTCTCGGCGACGTTCGCGACGTACATGAGCGGCTTGAGCGTGATGAGGTGAAGCTCCTGCAGGAGCTTGAGCTCGTCCGGATCCGTAATGAGCGATCGCGCCGGGTGGCCGGCATCGAGATGATCGCGCAGTTTCTTGAGCAGCTCGCGCAGGCGAATCGCATCCTTGTCGCCTGCTTTCGAAGCCTTCTCGGCTCGTTGCAGGGCGCGCTCGACCGTATCGAGATCGGCCAACGCGAGCTCGGTGTTGATGACCGCGATGTCATCGAGCGGCTTGATCTTGCCCGCGACGTGCACGACGTCGTCGTTCTCGAAGCAGCGTACGACGTGCGCGATCGCATCGGTTTCGCGAATGTGCGCGAGGAACTTGTTCCCAAGACCTTCGCCCTTCGACGCGCCCGCGACGAGACCCGCAATGTCGACGAACTCGACCGTTGCGGGAAGCACGCGCTCCGGCTTCACGATGTCCGCGAGCGCCTGAAGCCGCGGATCCGGCACGGGGACGACGCCGACGTTCGGATCGATCGTGCAGAACGGGTAGTTCTCCGCCGCGATCTGCGCCCGTGTGAGCGCATTGAAGAGAGTGGACTTGCCGACGTTCGGCAAGCCGACGATGCCGCATTTGATGCCCATGGGATCTGTAAACCGCTAACCGCTTGCCTTCCTGCTTCCATGGAGCCCGTTCATCGCCCGCTCGGCGCCCTGCTCGATGAAGACTCGTAGCGCATCGAGCGCGTCGCCGATGCTTGCAATGATTTTCTCTTCCTCGTCGGCCGGCGCGCGGCGCAACACGTAGTCGATGACTTGGGATCGATCGCCGGGATGGCCGATCCCGATTCGCAGCCGCCAGAAATCGGCGCCGATGTGCGTGATCGTGTCGCGCAAGCCATTGTGACCGCCGTGCCCGCCGCCCAATTTGAAGCGCACTTCGCCCACGGGTAAGTCGAGCTCATCGTGCGCGACGAGAACCTCCGCCGGCGGCAGCTTCATGTAGTCGCAGAAGGCGCGAATCGCGAGCCCGCTCCGGTTCATGTATGTCGTCGGTTTGAGCAGCGTGATTTCTTGACCGCCCAAGTGGACACGCGAGATGTCGCCGTGAAAGCGCGTGTGGCTGCGGAAATGCCCGCCGAGCTGCTGAGCGAGCGCATCCACGAACCAGAACCCCGCGTTGTGGCGCGTGAGCATGTGCTCCGGCCCGGGATTGCCGAGCCCAACGATGAGTTTGAGCGGAGTGCCTGACATGAGCCCGGATTCGTTGACGGTTGACAGTTGACCGTTGACGGTAAGAACAAGGAAAGGTCGTCGACTTCGACCGTCAACCGACAACCGTCAACCCACGCGAACGAGCACGGTCGGCCCCGCGGCCGACCGTGCCATTGCTGTATTACTTCTTGCCGCCTTCCTTGTTTGCACCTGCGGCCGGCGCGGGTGCCGCAGCACCGGCAGCCGGCGCCGCGCCCGCAGCTTCCTCCGTAGGCGTCTCCGCCTCCTCGGCTGCGCGCGGATGATGGATCGAGACGACCGCTTCGTCGCGGCCGTGAATGAGATCGATCACCTGCACGTTCTCGGGAAGCTTGAGATCGGAGAGGCGTTTCATATCGTTGATGTGCATGTCCGACAAGTCGACCTCGATGTGCTCGGGCAGATCCTTGGGCAGACAGCTCACTTCAATGTCGTTCAGCAAGTGAGAAATCACGCCGCCCTGCGTCTTCACGCCCGGCGCACTGGCGCCGCCGACGAATCGCAGCGGAATCCGCATGCGGATCGGCTCATCCTCGAGGATGCGCTGGAAATCCATGTGCAGGATTTGATTCTTCGCGGGATGACGCTGCACGTCCTTGAGGACCGCAGCTTGCGTCTCGCCGTTGATCTTGAGCGAGAGGATCGTCGAATAGAAGCGCTCGTTGACGAGCAGCGTCAACAGATTCTGATGATCGAGAAGAATCTGACGGGGCGCTTGCTTGCCGCCGTAAAGGATCGCCGGAACTTTCCCGGAACGGCGCAGGCGGCGGCTCGCACCCTTCCCCTGCATGCCGTCCCGAGGATCGGCGACGAGTTCGAATGAGGTTTTCATACCAGTCTCCAGTTAGCGAAAGGGTCGACCGACCGCGACCAGTCCAATCGACCCCGTGAGATGAACGGCGGCCGGCGGCCGGCGGACGGTGAAAGCCTCTTTGCTCTCACTGTCCGCTGTCCGCCGGCCGCCATTCACTAATCGATATACAACGAGCTCACGCTCTCCTCGTCCCGGATGCGGCGCATCGTCTCGGCGAGGAGACCCGCGACGGTCAACTGCCGAATTCGCCCGCACCGCTTGGCCTCTTCGGAGAGCGGAATCGTGTCGGTCACAACGAGCTCATCGAGCTCCGATTTCGACACGCGTTCCACCGCGGGGCCGGACAACACGGGATGCGTGATGTACGCGAGGACGCGATTCGCACCCGCTTTCTTGAGCGCGCTCGCGGCATGGCACAGCGTGCCCGCCGTATCGACGAGATCGTCGATGAGCACGCACGTCTTGCCCTGCACTTCGCCGATGATGTTCATCACCTCGGACTCATTCGGGCGCGGACGACGCTTGTCGATGATTGCGAGATCCGCATCGTCGAGGCGCTTCGCCATCGCTCTCGCGCGAACGACGCCGCCGACATCGGGCGAGACCACGATCAAGTTCTCGTGCTTCTGTTTCCAGATGTCCCCGAGCAGCACCGGCGAGGCATACACGTTGTCGACGGGAATATCGAAGAAGCCTTGCACCTGGTCGGCGTGCAAGTCCACGGTCAGCACCCGATCGACGCCCGCGCTCGCGATCATGTTCGCGACGAGCTTCGCAGTGATCGCCACGCGCATCGCACGCGGGCGCCGGTCTTGTCTCGCATAGCCGAAATACGGAATCACCGCCGTGATCCGCGCGGCCGAAGCGCGGCGACACGCATCGACCATGACGAGCAGCTCCATCAGATGATCGTTCGCGGGCGGCGACGTCGGCTGTACGACAAAAACGTCGCGACCGCGCACGTTCTCGAGCAACTCGACGGTCGTCTCGGAGTCGCTGAAGCGACTGACGGCGGCCCGGCCGAGCGGCACCATCAAGTGACGCGCAATATCGTGAGCGAGTTGCGGGTTCGCATTTCCCGTCAACACCGTCATCGTCGAACGATCGGCCGACATTTCAGCTCCGCTGACCGTAGGCTGCAGGCTGTGGGCTGTAGCCAGAAGGCGCGCGCTCAATTTCCTACCCACAGCCCTAGCCTACCGTCTACAGCCTCGTCTTTGTTGGTGGCTGGGGCGGAAGGATTCGAACCTCCGAATGGCG
>JAAYXG010000076.1 GCA_012516015.1 Lysobacteraceae bacterium
GTCGAGTTGATCCGGGGCGAGGCATTGTTCGATGTTGCACACGATGCCGAGCGCCCTTTTCGCGTGCTGGCCGGTGCGACGGTGGTGCAAGCCATCGGCACGCAGTTCAACGTGTACCGCACCGAAAGCGGCACGACCGTGTCGGTCGTCGAGGGCATCGTCGAAGTCAGCTCGCGCGCCTCGGATTCGGGACGCTTCGGCGGCGCATCGCCGACCGTCGGAACTCCCGAACGCCTGACGGCGGGCCAACAAGCGCAATTGTCCGCGGAAGGCGCAATGGTTCACCAGGCACCCGCGGAGATCGATCGCGTCGTCGCGTGGCGGGAACGCAGGCTCATCTTCCGCAGCGAGCCGCTCGCTGCGATCGCCGCGGAGTTCAACCGCTACAACGATACGCAGCTGCTGATCGTGGGTCCCGCAACGAGCGCGCGACGCGTCACGGGCGTTTTCGATGCCGACAAGCCGGGAGCGCTCGTCGCCTTTCTCGAACGCGACCCGCAACTATCCGTCGAGACGCGCGGAAGCGAGGTCGTCATTCGCGGTCCATGAACCGGGGGAAGACCGCGCGAGCGATGCAAACGCACGCGGTCTCAAGTCACTAGAGCGCAAAGAGAAGGGCAGACACACTGCCCTGATTCCAATAAAGGAGGATCGTCATGCCCGATAACCATGCTCTCAGATCAAGAGGCGCGCTGCGCGCCGTCAGATCCGCGCTATTGCGCAGCTGTTGCCTCGTCATCGCAGGGACGCCCGCGTTGTCTCTCGCGCAGGAGAGCATCTCGACGCTCGAAGAGATCGTGGTTACTGCGCGCAAGCGAGTGGAGTCAATCCAGGAAACGCCGATCGCAATCTCCGCCTTTACGGCCGACGCGCTCGAACGCCAGCTCATCGGCGGCACGGACGATTTGGACCAGGTCTCGCCGAACCTTCAGTTCGCGAGCTACGGACCCCTCACGGGAAACAATGCGGCCGCACAGGTGTACATCCGCGGCATCGGGCAAAGCGACGGCTCGTCCGGCGTCGATCCCGGCGTGGGCCTGTATATCGACGATGTGTACATGGGCCGTTCCGTCGGCGGCGTCATGGAGTTCCGCGATATCGCGAGCGTCCAAGTGCTGCGAGGACCGCAAGGTACGCTGTTCGGACGCAATACGATCGGCGGCGCGGTGCTATTGTCGACCACGCTGCCGGGCGACGAGCTAGGCGGCACGATTCGGGTCGGCGTCGGCGATGACAGCTTGCGCGAAGTATTCGGCGCGCTAGACCTGCCGATTTCGGACACGTTGGGTCTGCGCGTCTCAGGCGGAATGCGCGAACGCGACGGCTACGTGAAGCGCCTCGTCGACGGCCTCGATCTCGGCAATGAGGATACCCACACGTTCCAAGGAACGTTGCGATGGCAGCCGAGCAGCAACTTCACGGCGACGTTCCGCGCCGACTACACGAAGGCCGATGAGAACGGCTCGCCGTTCGTCTACGTCACGATGAACGGTACTCAGGCCTTCCCCGCGGCGATCAGCACCGGTGCCGGATGCCCCGGAGCGACGTTCCCGCCGCCCTTCGTGCCGCAAAACGTCGTCGACCCGCGCTGCGCGAACGACGCGACCTGGGACTTGGGCCATTTCACGAACGGCGGCGATGCGAAAGCGAGCAGTACGTTGGACAACTGGGGCACCTCGGCCGTGCTCGAGTGGGAAGTGAGCCCGATCGTCACGCTGAAGTCGATCACCGCGTATCGCGAGCTCGAGTGGCACGGCAGCCGCGACGCCGACAATACCCCGCTGCTCGTGCTGCACACCGACTACAGCAGCGATGGCGATCAGTTCAGCCAGGAGCTGCAAGCGCTGTTCGAATTGGGATCGATCAACGGCGTCATCGGCGCCTTCTACTTCGAGGAAACCATCGAAGACACGCTGATCGTGCCGTTCGCGGCGCCGCCTCCGCTCGTGGCGTCCGGCGCCATTCCGGGGTCGGAAGACTTCCAGCAGGCGTTCATCGACAACGACAACTGGGCGGTGTTCACGCAGTGGACGTTCGACGTGACCGACGCGCTCAGCTTGACGGCGGGCGTCCGTCACACCGAGGAAACCAAGGGCATCGAGATCGTGTCGTTCACGACGACGCCGCTCGGCGCGCCCGTCGTCGTCCCGACGACCTACAACACGCCGTGTGTGCCGGGCCCGGGCCTCAACATCTTGCTGCAGCCGTTCGAAAACGAGTACAGCTCGACGACCGGTTCCGCGAGCGTGCAATACCAGTTCACCGACACGTTCATGACGTATCTGAGCTGGTCGCAAGGCTTCAAGAGCGGCGGCTTCAACCAGCGCTATAACAACGCGCCGCCAGGCAACGTGCCGGTTGCATTCGATGAGGAAAAGGCCGAGACCTTCGAGCTCGGCTTCAAGTCCGAGTTCGGCGGCAACTTCCGCTTGAACGGTGCGATCTTCCGCACGAGCTACGACGAGATGCAACTCACGTATCGACTCGGCATCGTGCCGCTGCTCTTCAACGCGGGCGAATCGAAGATCGAAGGTGCGGAGCTCGAGTTCACGTACGCACCCGGTGCATTCATCCTCGAAGGCAGCCTCGGCTATCTCGACAACGAGTTCGAGGAGATCGCGGAGGTGCCCGGCACGACCCAGACCGTCGGGCCGGACAATCGCCTGCCGTTCACGCCGGAGTGGCAAGGCAATGTCGGCATCGGCTACGACTTCGCGGTCGGAGCGGGTACGCTGACGCCGCGAGTCAACGTGTCGTACACGGACAAGCAATTCTTCGACGCTGCAAACTCCGTCGAAGTGGCACAGCTCGAGTCGGTGACGGTGGTCAATGCCTCGCTGACGTGGGCGTTCGACAAGTGGAGGATTCGCGGCGGACTCAACAACGCCACGGACGAGGATTACCGGGTCGCCGGCAACTCCTCCTACAGCACCTCTGCGGGCTATGCCGAAGCGATCTACGCACGGCCGCGCAGCTGGTTCCTCTCCGCCCAGTACTCGTTCTGAGTGAAATCGTGCGCGCTGACGGTCGTCGCCGTCAGCGCGCATCGTGCGAACGCCAATCCCGGCTGCTCACCTCGCGCAGTACATCGAGCAGCCGAGATTGCGCCGGCGTCGATTGCCAGTTCCGGCGCATCGTCAAACCGATCGAACGCGTCACCACTCCGCCGGGATGCGGCAGCGCTGCGAGCAAGCCTGCCCGGACGTCATAGTGAATCTGATGTGTCGACGAGAGCATCAAGTAGTCGCCTTCCAACAGGAACGCACGCGCGGCGATCAATGAATTGCACTGCACGGTCTGGGCGGGCGGCGGCACACCGGCCGCGGCGAACAGCGACTCGAAATGCGCGCGCAGCGGCGACCCCGATCGCGGCATGATCCAAGGATAAGCGGCCAGGTCCGCGACACGCACGCGCTTGCGCGCCGTGAGCGGATGTCCGCTGCGCAGCGCGATCGACAAAGGATCGTAGAACAGATGCTCCTGCTTGACGTCGCCGGCGACGGCTTCGTCCCGGAGCGCTCCGATCAGAAAATCGGCCTCGCCCGATTGCAGCGCACTCACCAGGTGCTCGTAGGTTCCCTCGATGATCGACACCTCGTGCTGCGGGTGATCGCGCTTGAACTCGATCACCGCGCTCGGAATCAAGAAGCTTCGCGCCAGCGGCATGGCGCCGATCACGGTGATGCCGCTCGCCGTGCCGCGCAAACCGTCGATCTCGGCGTGCGCCTGCCCGATTTCGGCGAATGCGAGCCGAACGCAACGCGAGAACGCTTCGGCATCGCGCGTCGCGCGCACGCCGTAGCTCGTACGCTCGAATAGCGCCACCCCCAACGTACGCTCCAGCGTACGCGCTGCACGATGCAACGTCGGCTCGGCGATACCGCTCGCGTGCGCCGCACGCGTGAAGGCGCCGTGGCGAGTGAACGCGGTAAGCGCATTGAGCTGTGCGTTCGTCAGTCGCGACAGCAACTGATCGACACTCGCGCTCGCGCGCCCGCTCCGCCGCAGCAGCTCCGTCAAGCCCTCTCGGAGCTGCATCGTCGCGCGCTCGATACGGTGCGCACAAACCTGCCCGGCCGGTGTCGGTTTCATCCCCGTGCTCTCACGCATGAACAGCGGCGTACCGAAGTAGCGCTCCACGTTCGCAACCGCCTGCGTCACTGCCGGCTGACTGAGGTGCAGCCGACGAGACACCGCGCTCACGCTGCCGAGCCGGACGATCTCTCGAGTCAGGTGCAGATGGCGCAAGCTTGGCATCATGTTCGAGTCCGAACCGGCATCGCCGGGACAAGCCACGATAGCTTTTTCTTATACCACGGCTAAATTTCCAATTGGCGCGGCATCGGAGTGCCGCCGCACAATCCCGCAGGAGTCTTTCACGCCCGGAGGAGCGATGTCA
>JAAYXG010000706.1 GCA_012516015.1 Lysobacteraceae bacterium
CGCCGCCGCTGCCACTGACGACGAAGGAGATGGATGCGATCTACGAGCTGCCGTATCGGCGCGTGCCGCACCCGATGTACGGCAAGGCGAAGATCCCGGCATACGAGATGATTCGTTTTTCGATCGCGATTCAGCGCGGGTGCTTCGGCGGCTGCACGTTCTGCTCGATCACGGAGCACGAGGGCCGCATCATTCAGAATCGCTCGGAGGACTCGATCATCAAAGAGATCGAAACGGTCCGCGATACGGTGCCGGGCTTCACCGGGGTCATTTCCGACCTCGGCGGCCCGACAGCGAACATGTACCGACTCGCCTGCAAGTCGCGTGCGATCGAATCCGCGTGCCGCCGCCCGTCTTGCGTGTACCCGGGCGTGTGTCCGAACTTGAACACCGATCACACGCCGCTCGTCAGGCTTTATCGCCGCGCGCGCACACTCTCGGGCATCAAGAAAGTATTGATCGGTTCCGGCGTGCGTTACGACCTCGCGGTGGAATCGCCGGAGTACGTGAAAGAGCTCGTGCAGCACCACGTCGGCGGCTATCTAAAGATCGCGCCGGAAGCGATCGGCGAAGGCCCGCTGTCGAAGATGATGAAGCCCGGCGTCGGCACGTACTACCGCTTCAAAGAGCTCTTCGACAAGTACTCGAAGGAGGCGGGCAAGGAACAGTACCTGATTCCTTACTTCATCGCCGCGCATCCCGGTACGACCGACGAGGACATGCTAGAGCTTGCGCTCTGGCTCAAGCGCAACGGCTATCGCGCGGATCAAGTGCAAGCGTTCCTGCCCTCACCGATGGCGACGGCCACCGCGATGTGGCACTCGGGCAAGAATCCCTTGCACAAAGTGACTCGCACGAGCGAGCCCGTTCACATTCCGAAGGGCTTGAAAGTGCGACGGCTGCACAAGGCGTTCTTGCGCTGGCACGACGCGAACAACTGGCCGATGCTGCGGGAGGCATTGAAGCGCATGGGTCGAGCGGACCTCATCGGCCCCGGCAAACATCAATTGGTCCCCGCGTGGCAACCCGTCGGTACGGGACAAACCCCGGAGGGGCGAAGGAAGCGCGGTCACGGCATACCGGCGAGAACGCAGCATACGGGATTGAAGGGCGTACGTGTTCCCACGCGTAAACCGCGCCACGCGCGCTGACGCGGTGTGTAGGGTGTAATGTGTAAGGTGTAGAGACTTCACACGTCACACTCTGCGGAGCAGCCCCCAGACAAAAAAGCCGGCCTTGCGGCCGGCAGCACGGGGGTCGAGGAAACAAATCTAGAACGTGTGGGTCAACTGCACGGCGCCCCACCAGGCATCCCGGTCGGCGATGCCCTCGCGAACCTCCGACGTTTGATAGTTCAGCGAGTAGCTGAGCTGCGTCTGGTTCATGAGCTGCATGGCGAAGCCGACCCATGCCTCCGCGATGAGCGGCTCCAGCTCCGAGGCCGAGTAACGCACTTCGCTGTGCCTGAACTGACCTTGCAGGAACGCGTTGTACGCACGCGCCTTCAAGCGGGCGCCGAGAAACAAATATCTCTCGGGCCGACCGCGACTCGACACTGCAGGCATCGGCGCCGCCATGTAATCCCTGAGCTCCGGCGCGAAGCTCCACCAAGGCGAATCGAATCGTCCGATGCGCATCGAGAGCGCGGCGCTCGTCTCGGTGAGATAGCCGACGCTCCCTTGCACGGTCGCCTTCACGTCGATCGTGCCGTTCGGATTGGCAATCCAGAGGGCGTGACGCGCGAGGCTGTAGCGAGCGGTCGGTTCGCCGCCCGCCGAAATCTGATGCGCATAACCGCGCGGCTTGGCGGATCCGACCACGTCGTGGATCGCACTCTGCAATTGCTCCGAAAGCGACAGCCCGAGCACGCCGATCGTCAAATTGCTCGACCATGCGTGGCGCCCATCCGAATCCACGCGCACTCGTCCGTTCGACATGAATATCAAGCTCGCATACGGCCGGTCGTCATAAATCGGATCGCTTGCTGCGATGTCTTTCGGCGTAAACGCAATCAAGCCGATCTGACGTGCGTGATGGACCTGCGCATGCTCGCGACCGCTCAAAGCATCGATGCGCTCGAGCACGGGATCGAGCGAAAGCAATCCATCGCGCGCTGCGGTGCCGGAGATCGCGACGGCGAGCCCACCGGTGTAGTCGCGATCGCGCTCGCCGCCGGCAAACAAATCGTTATCTAGCTGCACGCGGATGCCCGTGTACTCGAGCTCGTCCTGCGCGTGCGCGCCGACGCCGACGAACAGCGTCGTCGCCAGTGCCGCCATCGCGGCGTTCTTGATCCATGTTGCGGTCCTCATGACCATGCCTTTCGTCATCGCGGAGCGCACAGTTCTGCGACTGCATCGCGTTCCGCCCCAATCACTATTTCTTGCGTGCTACTTTCTCGAACTCTCGGCCAGGGATAAATGCGGGAAGCGGAATGACATTCATGAATCGACGCGCAGCAATCGCGCGGCACTCATGAACGCCTCCGCCGTTAGAGCCCTGTGCAAGAGAGGTATCGCGTCAGACGCAGTGACGCACTGTGATGAGATCTCGAAATGCCTCGGCGCGTTCCGCAGCAGCGCAATGCCGACGACGTGTGCTCACATTCGGTGCTCGAACAACACGCGTGCGCAATAAGTGAGACGTCCTGTCAATGCTTTGTAAATTCGTTGTAGATATGTCGATACGACGTATTGGCCTAAGGCCTTACTTCGTTCGAACAGCTCAACGCGGATGCTCGAGCTCCCATAGGTACAAAGGGCAACCTCTTCTCAGATGAACGCCGAACCCCGCGTGCCTGAAATGGCGGATCAGACGGTCGCGATACCATTTCGCGGGGCGTAGTCGTATCTCGCCGTCGCTACAGGAACGATCGGCATTGCGCTCCCAGTCCTCGATCGTGGGCGCATGGAAGTACAGCGCGCCGCGGCAAAGCCGGGCGATGTTGTTGAGGGCGCGGACTGCCTCCCGGTCGTCCAAGTACTGCAGGACGTCATAACAAATCACGAGATCGAAATAGCCGCGCGGCTTGTACGTCGCAAGCGAGCCCTTGACCCAGCCGAATCGAGCGCAAAGATGCTCGCTCACCTCCAGGCCCACGTACTTGGCGCGCGGAAAGGCCTCGATGAGCGGCTCGCGCATCCACCCGAGCCCACAACCGGCGTCGAGAATACGAGTCACCTTGAGCTCCAGATGTTTGACGATTGCAGCGACGGCCCTCGCGCGTCGCTGCATTTCCGCCTGCGTCGTGACGCGAGTGCGCGGGCTCTCGTAGAAACGCCGGTAGAACTGCGGAGTGAATTGGTTGGACATCGACAAGGGGCGTGGGGTGTGTGGCCTGGGCAAGAACACGAAACGAACGAAGGTCGCATTCTAGTAGGCCAACCCTCCTCTTCTTAATATAACTTCCGCTTCCAACCCAAGCTCCAAAGCCCAAACCCTAAGCCCTTCTTGTCTTCTCATCTTGGCCCAACCCAAGCCCCAGGCCCCAAGCCCCAAACCCTCTCTTGACTCCGCCCTTTCC
>JAAYXG010000707.1 GCA_012516015.1 Lysobacteraceae bacterium
ATCAAGATCATGGCCCAGCTCGACATCGCCGAGAAGCGCCTGCCGCAGGACGGACGCATCTCGCTGCGCGTCGCGGGCCGTGCGGTCGACGTGCGCGTCTCGACGATTCCGGCAGGCCATGGCGAGCGCGTCGTATTGCGTCTGCTCGACAAGCAGGCCGGCCGCCTGGAGCTCAACGCGCTCGGCATGGATCCGCGCACGCAAACGCTCGTGGACGAGCTCATCCACAAGCCGCACGGCATTCTGCTCGTCACCGGTCCGACCGGCTCGGGTAAGACGACGACGCTCTACTCCGCGCTCGAGCGCATCAACGACAACACGCGCAACATCATGACCGTCGAGGATCCGATCGAGTACTACATCGACGGGATCGGCCAGACGCAGGTGAACACGAAAGTCGAGATGACGTTCGCGCGCGGCCTGCGCGCGATTCTGCGCCAAGATCCGGACGTCGTGATGATCGGCGAGATTCGCGATCTCGAAACCGCGCATATTGCGGTGCAGGCCTCACTCACGGGTCACTTGGTGCTCTCGACGCTCCACACGAATACGGCCGTCGGCGCCGTTACGCGCTTGCGCGACATGGGCGTCGAGCCGTTCCTGCTCTCCTCGAGCCTCATCGGTGTGCTCGCGCAACGACTCGTGCGTGTGCTGAATCCGGAAACGAAAGTGCCTTACGAAGCGGGCGAGTACGAACGACGCCTGTTGAACGTCCCGGCCAATGCGCCCTCCCCCACGCTGTATCGACCCGGCAACGATCCCACGCACGGCTTCAAGGGCCGGACCGGCATCTACGAGCTGGTGCTGGTCGACGACACGATGCGCACGATGATCCATGACGGCGCGGGCGAGCACGAGCTCGAGCGCTATGCGCGCACGCTCACGCCGAGCATCCGCGACGACGGGCGCGCAAAGATTCTCTCGGGCATCACGACGATCGAGGAAGTGCTGCGCGTCACGCGCGAAGACTAGGCTGGGGGCTGGAGGCTGGGGCCAGAGATCGCGATCTGATTTGGCGGCGGCTTCTAGCATTTGGCGGCGGCTTCTAGATAAGGGATCATCTCATTCAATGCACAAGCGCTGTGTACCTCTAGTAGTGATTCCGATTCACTCTTCTTCCGAGCCTCAGCCCCCGGCCCACAGCCTCCAGCCAGTCTAATGGGCGCTTTCGAATACACCGCACTCGATCCGACCGGCCGCGAACGCAAAGGCGTTCTCGAGGGCGATACCGCGCGCCAGGTGCGGCAGATCCTGCGCGAGCAAAGCTTGCTCGCCGTGTCCGTCACGGAGGTGTCGAAGACGGAGAACCGTCGCAAGCGGACGTTCTCCCTGCGCCGCGGGGTATCCGCGGCCGATCTCGCGCTGATGACGCGCCAGCTCGCGACGCTCGTCCATTCGGGCTTACCGCTCGAAGAGGCGCTGCTCGCCGTCTCCGAGCAATCCGAGAAACCGCGTGTCCGCACGATCGCGATGGGCGTGCGCGCGAAGGTCATGGAAGGCCACTCGCTCGCGGACGGCCTTGCGGATTTCCCCGCGGTCTTCCCTGAGCTCTATCGCGCAACTGTTGCCGCAGGAGAGCAATCCGGCCACCTCGACACCGTCCTCGAACGCTTGGCCGACTACACCGAAAGCCGGGAGCAGCTCCGCAGCCGTACGGTCAATGCCATGCTGTATCCCGTGCTGCTGTTCGTGGTCTGCATCGGCATCGTTTTCATGCTGCTCACGTTCGTCGTGCCGAAGATCGTGAAGCAATTCGAGAACTCGAAGGCGGACCTTCCGCTTCTGACTCAGGGGCTCATCGGCATTTCCAACTTCGTCCGCGACTGGGGCCTGATTCTGCTCGTGGCCATCGTGCTCGGTATCGTGCTGTTCGTGCGCTGGTTACGCGACCCGAATGCCCGCCGGCGCTTCCACGCATTCCTCTTGCGAGTGCCGCTCGTCGGCAAGGTGGTACGCGGCTCGAATACGGCGCGTTTTGCGCGCACCTTCGCGACGCTGACTTCGAGCGCCGTGCCCGTTCTCGATGCAATGCGCATCTCGGGCGAGGTTGTGACGAATTTACCGATGCGCGATGCGGTCGAAGTCGCGGCGACGCGCGTGCGCGAGGGCGCGCCGATCGGGAAATCTCTCGGTGCATCAAAGATCTTCCCGCCGATGATGATCCACCTTATCGCAAGCGGGGAGACGAGCGGCGAGCTCGAAACGATGCTGGACCGCGCTGCCGCGAATCAAGAACGGGAAATGGATTCGATCCTGGGCGCCGTCGTGGGCCTGCTGGGCCCGCTCATGATTCTCGTCATGGGCGGCCTGGTTCTCCTGATCGTGCTCGCGATGCTGCTGCCGATCTTCCAGCTCAACGAGCTCATTGCGTAACGTGTGAAGTGTAAGGGTGTAGGGTGTCCCGCGTCCGGGCGCGGACGCCAGCACTTCACACCAGACACCTTACACATTACACGTTCTTCCCTCTTGCCGCCGTTCCCCCTTCCCTCTATATACTCGCCTCGCAAAGCCATCAACTTCCGACACCCGCAACTTTCGAAGA
>JAAYXG010000708.1 GCA_012516015.1 Lysobacteraceae bacterium
AAATCAACGTCGCTGCGCACATTTCGGTTTGGTATCTCGTCGCCGCGATTGCCTTTGGCGCGCGCCCGATGTCGGAGCGCGTCAGCCGCGGCGCGTTCCTGCTCTACATCTTGTTCCTGCAGCTCGCGAGCGCGCACCACTTGCTCGCGGATCCGGGCATGAGCACGGAGTGGAAGGTGGTCAACACCAGCTACTTCATGTACTTCGCCGTGCTCGCCTCGATGATTCACGGACTCACGATTCCGGGTGCGATGGAAGTGGCGCAGCGGCAGAAGGGCTACACACGAGGGCTCTTCGAATGGCTCCGCAAGGCGCCGTGGGGCAACCCGGTGTTCTCGGGCGTGTTCATCTCGATCGTCGGGTTCGGATTCCTGGGCGGCATCTCGGGCGTGATGATGGGCACGGAGCAGCTCAACATGATCATTCACAACACGATCTACGTGCCGGGGCATTTCCACGCCACAGTCGTCTTCGGCACGACGCTCACGTTCATGGCGCTCACGTACTACCTGATTCCTGTGCTGTTCAAGCGCGAGATGATTGCGCCGAAGCTCGCGAAGTGGCAGCCGTACCTGTTCGGATTCTCGATGTACTTCTTCTGCCTCGTCATGATGGGCGCAGGCACGCTAGGCGTATCGCGCCGGCACTGGGACATGGCGTTCAGCGGTGCAGCATTGGCCTACGAGTGGCCCGGCGCGGCCTATCTTCTGATGGGCCTCGTCGGGATCGGCGGAATCGTCGCCATCGTGGGAGGCGCTCTGTACATCTACATCACCGTCGGCTCCCTGCTGTGGGGCAAGCGGCTCGACGTCGGCGAGCGAAGCCACCGTGTGACGCCGATCCCGCCGACGACGCCTGCGGCCGTCGTCCAGGGCTACGGATCGCTCGGCTTCGCGGCACCGGGCACGTTCGTGCTCGCCATGGTGTTCCTGCTCGCTTTCGTTCTCTACTACTTCATCAACTGGAAATACCTATCGACCTTATGGGGTCTGAGCTGAGCGCGGCGAGCGCACGACCCCGCGACCGATTGTGAGCGCGTGACGCCCCGAGGCGGGCCCGTATCGCCTCGATGGCGCGAACTCAGCCGCGAGGTCTGCCATGAGCACGAAACCGCAAATCGCACCCTTCCCCCTCGCAAGCAGAGCCCTCCACTCGTTGCGGGTCGTGCTCGGTGTGTTCAAGCTGCGAATCGGCGTGCTCATCATGATCACGGCACTCGTCGGATCGGTCGTGACGCCCGGTGCGCCCCTCACCGCGATGCAACTGCTGGCACTCGCGGTAAGCGTGTTGATCGCATCCGCCGGCGCCGGCGCGTTCAACCAATACTTCGAGTACGAGAGCGATCGCGCGATGACGCGTACGCGGACGCGCGCATTCGCGACAGGGGCGCTCCCCCGAACGTGGGCCTGGCCGATTCTGATCGGCGTCCTCGCCCTCCTCGGCGTGACGCTCGCCGCTTACGCGCTCAATACCGCCGCGGCTCTCTATGTGTTCCTCGGTGCCTTCTTCTATGCGGTCGTCTATACGGTCTGGCTCAAACGGCGCACGGCATGGAACATCGTCGTCGGCGGGCTGGCCGGCAGCTTCGCAGTCCTGTCCGGCGCGGCGGCAGTCGATCCGACGCCCGGCATCGTTCCATGGCTGTTCGCGCTCGTGCTGTTTCTGTGGACGCCGCCTCACTTCTGGAGCCTTGCGATCGCATACGAGGCGGACTACGCAGCGGCGCGCGTTCCAATGCTTCCGCTCGTCGTGGGCGCGAAGCGTGCTGCGCAAGTCGTCTTCGGCAGCACGCTCGCGCTGGGCGCCGCATCCGCTCTTCCCGCCTTCTTCGGGCTCGGTTCGGTCTACCTGATCGGCTCGCTCGCGGCGAGCGCGTATTTCGTCCATAGCACGGCACGACTCGCACGCGAGCCGCATCGCAAGAACGCCATGCGCTCGTTCCACGCCTCGCTCGTGCACTTGAGCGCTTTGTTGATCGCGGCATGCCTCGATGTGCTGCTCATTCGGTGACACAGAATGAAGCTCATCCCTCTCGCGCTGACCCTTCTCGCGGCGAACGCGGCGCACGCCGATCCGGCCGCGCTGGCGCTCGACCAGCGAGCCGCGCTTCAGGTGAGTCAAGCGGTCGTCGGCAGCACGCCTGGCGATTACACGTTGTTGGACAGCGAAGGCCGGCTCGTGCGGTTGTCGAGCTTTCGCGGCAAACCCCTGCTCGTCAGCTTCATCTACACCAGCTGCTATCACGTGTGCCCGGCGAGCACACTGGCGCTGCATCAGGCCGTCAAGTCGATGCGAGATCAGTTCGGCTCCGATCAGTTCAACATCGCCAGCATCGGCTTCGACCAACCCGCGGATTCGCCGGACGCGCTCGAGGCATTCGCGCTCCAACAGCGGATCGACGAGAAGAACTGGTTTTTCCTGAGCCCGCGAGCGGAGGACGTCGCAATGCTGGCTCGGGACTTCGGCTTCAGCTATGTCGCAACGCCCGCCGGATTCGATCACACGCTGCAAGTCACGATCCTCGATGCAAACGGTCGGATTCGACGCCACGTCTATGGCGATCGATACGCCGCTGCGGCGGTCGGCGAGCCGCTCAGGCGATTGCTCTTAGGATCTCCGCTCGATCCTGCAGCGCCTTGGACGAGCCTCCTCGATCGCGTGCGGATCCTTTGCTCCGTCTACGACCCGAAATCGGGACGCTATCGCGCCGACTACACGCTGCCGCTCGTCGTCGCTGGCGGAGTCACGTTTCTGATCGCAATGTTCTGGTTCGCTTTGACGGAGTGGCGCGAGCACCGACGAACACCGCGCTCGAACCGTCTCGACAGTGAATCGTTGAAGGACGTGCCGCGATGACGAGAGCGATCGCAGCGGTCGCACACCTACTTGCCTATGGAGCCCTAGCGGGATTCATCGGCTTGTTCTCCCGGTGGCCGACATACGTCCATCTTCCGCCGGATCGCGCACTCATCAAGCTGAGTCTCGTTCACCACGGCCAACGCTTGCACGAGTGTCGCGCGCTTTCGCCCGAGGAGCTCGCAAAGCTGCCGCCCACGATGCGCATGCCGACCGACTGCCCGCGCGAGCGTGCCCCCGTGACGGTCGAGATCGATATCGACGATGCACCCGCCCTGCGCAAGATCGCAAGACCCAGCGGACTCGCTCGGGACGGCGCCGCGTCGATGTACGAACGCCTCGCGATCGAGGCCGGCTCCCACCGAATCGCCGTGCGCTTGAAGGACACCTCGCGCGATAGCGGCTTCGATTATGAGCGAGTCGAGACCGTCACCTTGAGGCCCGCACAGATCCTCGTAATCGATTTCGATGCGAGCCGAGGCGGGATCACATTGCAATGAACGACACGAGCGAAACGACTCTCTCCATCGCCTTACTCGAGTCCAAACCTGTAACGCCTTGCGACTATGTGCTCGCGGTGCCGCGAGGCGCACCGCTGCGGCTCGCGCGAAGCTGGCTGTGGCTAGGCATTGTTTCGTTGATGGGCTCCGGCCTGTTCGCCCTCTTACTCGTGCTTTCGCGTACACCGGTGGTCAACGAGTGGCTTCCGGTCGCGAGCTTCTTTCGGGTCGCGCTCGTCGTCCACGTCGATCTATCCGTGCTCGTGTGGTTCATCTCGATCGCGGGGCTGCTCTGGAGTCTCAACGGCTCGGAACGCGGGCTCAAGTGGGCATGGTGCTCGCTCGCGCTGTGCGCGATCGGCGCTGCGCTCCTATCGATCGCGCCCTTCGTGAGCCAGGGCGAGCCCATCATGGCGAACTACATCCCGATTCTCGACAGTCCTGTGTTCATCGTCGGGCTGCTCGTGTTCGCGACAGGCGTTGCGTCACTCGTGCTGCGAAGCCTTCTGACGGCACCGAAGATCGGCGTCAGCTTCGAGGCGGCGGGGGCGCTGCGATTCGGGCTGAATGCGAGCGTCATCGCGACGGCAGTCGCGCTGCTCGCGTTCGGCTGGTCGCTCGCGGCCATGCCG
>JAAYXG010000709.1 GCA_012516015.1 Lysobacteraceae bacterium
CGTGTCGCTCACGACGCGCAGTAAGCGACTGCGCGTGGTGATGCTGGTGAACGGACTTCGCTGGAGCTTATCTATCGCTGGCGGAAGTTGCCGCTGTTGCCGGAGCCTCGTCCGCTATGGCTCCGGGGTGCGCTATGCGAGCGCGGTTGGGTCGAAGGACTGGAGGCGCGCGGTTGCGCGCGAGGCGAGGGCCCGCGCTGCACCGGGGCCGGAGTGGAACGATGCTCGAAGCGCGGTCGCGATTCGATTCGCGGCTGGCTCACGCGGGGCGCCGAGCTTCGATGCGATTCGATGCGCGGGCGAGATTCAGGTGCAGCATGGATGCGAGGCGCACTCGGCTCTCGTCTCGGAATCGTACGTCGCGACTCACTACTCGGCGATCCGCTCAAAGAAGGACGCGGGGTAGATAAAGCGCTCGAACCTTCTCGCTGCGAATGAAACTGCTCTACGCGGGCCGGCCGACCGGATCGTCGAGCCGTATCGTTGCCGTTATCGCGGCGCGACTCGGACGTCCAAGTACGCGCACGTGTGTCTGCGGTGGACGTCTCGCGCGTCGGGAGCGTTTGGATACGCTGCCCCTGCGGCGCGAATCCGCGTACGGCGCCGTCGTGCGTTGCGATCCGCGGCGTGCCGCGGCCGCGCGGATTGAAATCGCCGCGATCTTTCGGTCGGTCGCGGAAGAGATCCGAGCGCCCGATCGGTCGGCCGCCGTTCGCCTCGATGTGCCGCCGTTCGGCATCGAACGCGACGCGCGAGGTGAATGCCGTGCTCGTGCGATCGTTCGTGCGATGGAGCGGCGGCGCACGGCGAATCGAGCCTGCGAGGACGCTCGCACGATCGGGCGCCAATGCCGGCGGCCGATGCTCGTGCCGCCATTGGCGAAGCTCGCGTTCATCGACACGCAGAATTCGGCCGAGCACGGGTCGGCCGCCGATGAACTGGCCGCGCTCCACGGCCGTGACCGCGCGCGGGTGCGTGCGGTAGCGATAGTTGAAGTCGCGATAGCGTCCCGCGTACACGTTCGTGATGTACGTGTTGTTCACGATGATCGTGTTCGAGACGTTCACGTGGCGGATGTAGCGAGGCGAGTGCCGATACCCCGGAATGTAGATCTCGCGCGGACCGAGCGGGAACCAGCCGATACCGCTGCCGAAGGAGACGGAGATGCCGACGTGCGGGCGCCCGATCCAACCGACGAGCGCGGGTGCATAAACGGGCCTGTAGTGCCGCGGCCCTGGAACCCAGCACCATCGCTCGCGCACGTACGCCCATCGGCCGTAGTGAAACGGCGCGAAACCCCAAGGGGCGTGATCGACCCAAGTCCACCCCCAGGGTGAAACCCAGACCCAACGTCCGTCGCGATACGGTACCCAGGTGTGCGATACGTAGCGCGGACGCCAGACGTAGCCGTACTCGGCTTCGTGATGCCAGTCGCCGTAGGCATCGAGATCTTCGTAACCCACGACATCGCGCGAAACGTACTTGGCAGATTGCGACTCGCTCTCGCGCCGCTCGCGATCGTTCGCCCAGCTCTCGAACGCAGTGCGAGGACCGAGCGGCTCGATCTGCGCGCTCAATTGTTCGAGACCGACGAACGTGCCGCGCTCGTTCGAGCGTACGAGGTGCGTCGTTTCGCCGCCGAACACCTCGGCTTCGCCGTGCCGCGTCTTGACCACGGTTCGATCGCTTTCGGCGTCCACTTCGATGTGGTATTCGCCGGGCTCGCGCAGCGCAATCGCGACGTTCGGCGTTTCGACTTGGATCGTTTCGTTCTCGGCTCGCCGCCGCACGCGAATCGTCGTCGAGCCTTGGGTCAGGCTCATCTGCATCACGTCGTCGTCGAGCTCGATGAAGCCGAAGCTCGTGCGCTCATCCAGATACACGGCCGCCGAGCCGATTTGCAGCTCTGCGCGCGCACCAGATTCTGTCCAAAGGCGATCGCCGCTCGTCATCGGGCGATTGAGGATGGCCTCTGCCCACTCCTCTGTGCCGGCAGGGGCGATGACGACCTCGCCGTCGGTGTGGCTCAGGCGCGCGACTCGGCTTGGGGGATCAGCGACGACTTCTTGCGCGGACGCAGCGAGGCTGAACGCGAGGCCCGCGAACAGCGGGAGAACCCAAACCCGCGCAAAGCGGCCGAGCTGACCATGGGCGATGGTACTCATGAGGGTCTCCTGGTCATGCGTCCCGATGTTCGGCTCCGCAGGATGAATTTGAGGTGAACGGGTCCCCGAGCGTTGGGCTCCGGCTCCTTCTCGGCGAAGGGTAGTATCGGCGAGCGCGCCCCTGAGCCCAAACCCGATTCCGAGCCGAATCCCACGCATTTAGAACGCGCAGGCGCGAAAAGCGTTCGGGTTTCGCGCGATTCTGCGGCGAGCCGCGGGCGGAAGGGGCCGGCGAGATGCCTTCGGCCGTCCGGAAGAGGGCGATGCCGATGCGTTTGCTCCCAGGTCAAGAAGAGTGAACGCGGGACGGAAGGGCCTGGAAGCGGCTGTTTGCGCGTGCAGCTACCCGCCGAACCCGCCTTCATCGTATGGTGGGTACTCATAAGAACAAGACTCGAGGTTTCCGAGATGGTCATGCTCCAACGCGCAAGCGGCGCCCTAATCGCTGGTCTTCTGCTGCTCAGCTCCGCATCGGCCTACGAGAACTTCCAGGTGGCGGTGTATTGCCGGGCATACGAAGTGCGGGAGATGGCGGATCCCGCATGGCTCGAAGCGCGATGGCAGGAGCTGTCGAGCCAAGTACACGTCGACAAGATCTATCTCGAGACGCACCGGGATCTCATCATCGTGGACGATGCGACGCTCGAGCGCGCGAAGAAGTTCTTCGAGAGTCGAGGTGTGAAGACGGCCGGCGGGATCACGTACACGATCGACGAGCGCAACCGCTTCGAGACCTTCTCGTACGCCAATCCGGAGCATCGCGCGAAGGTGCGTGAAATCATCGAGCACACGGCGCGGCATTTCGACGAGATCATCCTCGACGATTTCTTCTTTACGAGCGCGAAGTCGGAGCACGACATCGAGGCCAAAGGCGAGCGCACGTGGACCGAGTATCGGCTACAGCTCATGAACGAGGCCGCGCGTGAGCTCATCGTGGAACCGGCGAGAAAGGTGAATCCGCGGGCGAAGGTGATCATCAAGTATCCGAATTGGTACGAGCACTTCCAGGCGCTCGGATTCGACCTGGAGAACGGGCCCAAGATCTTTGCCGGCATCTACACGGGCACCGAAACGCGCGATGCCGTGCTGAGCGATCAGCATCTGCAGCCCTATCTGAGCTATTCGATCATGCGCTACTTCTCGAACATCGCGCCCGGGCGAAATGGCGGCGGATGGGTCGATACCGGCGGCGCGCGCTACTACGACCGCTACGCCGAGCAGCTATGGCTGACCTTGTTCGCGAAAGCGGCGTCGGAGATCACGCTCTTCGACATTCGGCAGATGCATTATCCGCTCGACGAGCGGCATCGGGCGCCGTGGCAGGACGGGTCGACGAGCTTCGATTACGAAGCGCTCGCACGCTCGGTGAAGAATGCGCGCGGAGTCGCCGTGACGCCTTCGACGTATGCGCGCGTCGCAGGCGTATCGTTCGAAAGCGTCGACGCCATTCTAGGTGAGCTCGGTCAGCCGCTAGGATTGCATAGCTATCGCCCCTTCCATTCGACGGGCGAGGATTTTCTCGAAACGTATCTCGGCATGATCGGCATCCCGATCGAGATGGTCACCGCCTTCCCCGTAGACGAGCCGCGCGTGCTGCTCACGGCGCATGCCGCACACGATCCCGAGATCGTGTCGAAGATCGAATCGCACGTACGCGCCGGTCATCACGTGATCGTCACTTCGGGACTGCTGAAGGCATTGCAGGGGCGCGGCGTCGAGCACATTGCGGAGCTCGAGCACACGGGACGCGTCGCGCTCGTGCGAACGTTCAAGTCCGGATGGCGAGAGGTCGTCGAAGGCGAGAAAGCGATTTTGATTCCGCAGATCGGCTATCGAACGAACGACTCGTGGGAGCTCGTGTCCGCGCTCGACGGCGACAA
>JAAYXG010000077.1 GCA_012516015.1 Lysobacteraceae bacterium
CGCGGCATCGACATGTTCGACTGCGTGATGCCGACCCGACACGCGCGCAACGGACATCTATTCACGAGCACGGGTGTGCTCAAGATCCGCAATGCCCGCTACGAGTCGGACACGCGGCCGCTCGACGAAGCGTGCCGCTGCTATACCTGCACGCATTACAGCCGGGCGTATCTGCGCCACTTGGACAAGTGCGGAGAAATTTTGGCCGCGCGGCTCGGGACGATTCATAATCTGCACCACTATCTTGCCTTGATGCAGTCGATGCGCAACGCGATCGAAGAACAACGCTTCAGCGCCTTTGCGAGCGACTTCTACGCGCGCCGCCGTGAAAACGAGTGACTCGTGTGGTCCCGTCGCTGCGGATACGCCGTAGCGGCGCATAAGGCCGGCCGTTCGAACATGAGCTCCTCGTCGTCAATGCTCGCTGATCTGCCAACGTCTCCCTGGTTCCGCCGGCTGCTCGTCGCGGGCCTGATCTCAGGCATCGTGCTGCTGACGTTCAGCGTCTTGCAGCCGTTTCTCGTGCCGCTCATCTGGGGCGCGATTCTCGCCTACGTCAGTTGGCCCGCGAATCAGCGCATCTTGCGCGCAGTCGGAGGGCGGCCCGCGATCGCGGCGCTGATGACGACGCTGCTCGTGACGCTTGCGATCATCGTGCCTTTGATCTGGCTCGTGCTCCTCCTTCGCGTCGAGGCGTTGTCCGCCTATGCGGAAGTACAAGCGTTTCTGGCGGCCGACCCGCAGTTGCCGCAGGCGCTGCGCGATCTGCCGTGGATCGGACCTTGGGCGCAACAATTGCTAGCGGAGCTCGCGGCCGATCCCGGTGCGCTGCGAGAACAGTTCGTCTTCCTGATGGAGGAGTCTTCGGTCGAGGTGTCGCGTCTGATCGGCGGGGTCGGGCGCAACGTCGCCAAGCTGTTCTTCGCCGTGCTCTCGATGTTCTTCTTGCTGCGCGACGGCCCGCGCGTGCTGCGCGAAGTGCGTGCGATCCTCGAGGGCATTCTGGGTCCGCGCGTCAGCGACTATCTCGACGCGGTCGGGGCCACGACGCAGGCGGTCGTGTATGCGCTCATTCTGGGCGCGATTGCGCAAGGTGCGGTCGCGGGGATCGGCTATTGGCTCTTCGGATTGCAGGCGCCCGTGCTGCTGGGTGCGATCACGGTGCTCATCGCGCTCATTCCGTTCGGCGCGCCGATCGTCTGGGTCAGCTTGTCGATCTGGATGCTCGTGACGGGCCACGTGGGCCAAGGCGTCGGCCTGTTGCTCTGGGGACTTTTGCTCGTGAGCTGGATGGACAACATCGTACGTCCGCTCGTCATCTCGAATGCGACGCGCATGCCGTTTCTGCTCGTCGTTTTTGGTGTGCTCGGCGGCGTGCTCGCGTTCGGGCTCGTCGGCCTTTTTCTCGGTCCCGTGCTGCTCGCCGTGACGCTTGCGCTTTGGCGCGAGTGGCTGGAGCAGCATCGGCCTCGCGACACTGTCGCTGGCGCGTGAGCGCGCTGCGCGGCCCTGCGCTGGGTAACGTGTAAAGTGTGAGGTGTAAGGTCAGAAGGGCAGTGCCGCATTCTGATCCCTACACCCTACACCGTACACTTTTACACATCCTCGGGAACGCGATTGTCGGCGCGCCTCAGGAGGATTTTGTCTATCCTCACCCCATCCATGTCCACGATCTCGATGCGCAGGTCGCGCCACGTGAGCGTGTCGCCGGCCTTCGGGATGCGTCCGAGGCGAGCGAGGACGAAGCCCGCGACCGTGTGATAGTCGCGGCCGGCCATATCACGGCGATTGAGACGCCGCTGCAGCTCTTCGATCGGCAGATGCCCGTCGACGAGCCAGGTGCCGTCGGGTCGAGCGATCGCTTCGGGACGTTCGCGGCTGCCGAGGTCGGGCAGCTCGCCCGCGATTGCCTTCAAAATGTCTATTGGTGTCGTGATGCCTTCGATCTCGCCGTACTCGTCGGTGACGACCGCGAGATGCGTGCTCGAGCGCTGAAATTGATCGAGGAGCTGCAACGCGGAGATCGATTCGGGCACGTGAAGCGGCGGCAGGATGTCTTTCTCAGGGTCGATGTGGCCTCGATGGACCGCCTCGCTCAAGTTGGCGAGCGTGATCACACCGAGCAAGTTGTCGAGCTTATCGCGAGCGATCAGAAAGCGGGCATGGCCGCTTTCCTTTGCCTGCTGCCACAACTCGTTGCATGGATCCTCGATGTCGAGCCAGACGATGTCCTGGCGCGGGATCATGATCGAGCTGACTTTGCGGTCGGCGAGTGCCAAAACCCCTTCGACGAGGCGACGCTCCGAGGCGAGAAACACGCCGGCGCGGGTTCCCTCCGCGATGAGCGCTCGCACGTCGTCTTCGGTGACGGCTGCTTGGGGCGCGGCCGAGAGCGGCAGCAGCTTCAGCACCGCGTTCACCGAGGCGCGGAGCAAGGCCACGAACGGCGCCATGATCGTCGCGAACCCGCGCATGATTGGCGCGACGCGAATCGCGAGAGATTCCGCGTGGAGCAGTGCGACCCGTTTCGGCACGAGCTCGCCGATGATGAGCGACACGAACGTGACCAGCACGGCGACCGTGCTGAACGCGATCTTGTCCGCATATGTCTCGGGAATCCCGAGCGGGAGAAGCGCCAGCGCAAGCGGGCGTGCCAGCGTCGCCCCGCTGTAGAGGCCGGTAACGACGCTGATCAGCGTGATGCCGATCTGAATCGACGACAGCAGCGTCGTGGGATCCTCGATGAGCGCCAGGGCGGACTTCGCTCCGGTTTTCCCCTGCTCGACGGCGGCCTGGATGCGGGCTCGCTTGGAGGCGACCAATGCCATCTCGGACAAGGCGAAGAAACCGTTCAGCAAGACGAGCAGGAGAATGACCAGGATTTCGCCGGTGGGCATGAAGAAGCTGTGTTTTCCTGTGGGGATTCGAGTGTAGCGCGCTTTGGGGCGGATGCTTTGATCGGGGGCACTTCGAACGCCCGCCGCCGATGCTCTGTCGTTCGCTCCGGTGCGTGCGCTGCGCGTGTGTATAATGCGCCGCAAATTTTCGGGCCGGCGACGGCCCGGTTTTCTCCACGACCTCCTAGCGAGGTCCTTTTCAGGGGCCCATCCGTATGGACTGGCTGATATCCACCGCCGCAGCGCAGGCGCAAGGCGCTTCGGGGCAACCGAGTGCGCTCACGAGCTTTCTGCCGCTCATCCTGATTTTCGTCGTTTTCTACTTCTTGCTGATCCGGCCCCAGACGAAGCGGGCCAAGGAGCATCGGGCCATGATCGCCGCGCTCGAGGTCGGCGCGGAGGTCGTCACGAACGGCGGCATCCTCGGCAAAGTGACCGA
>JAAYXG010000710.1 GCA_012516015.1 Lysobacteraceae bacterium
GCCGTCGCTCAAGAAGGGACACTTGACGTTGCGGCGCATGCGCTCCGTTTCATCGAGACCGCGGAGCTTCGCGCTGTTCGCGCGAATCTCCGCGTAGATGCGCGTCTTCTGCTCCGCCGTGAATTCCCGCTCGATGACGTCGAGGATGGCGAACACCTCGACCGCGCGCACGTCGACGCTGAAATAGCAGCACCATGTGCAGCCCGCACGGCATGCCAGCGTGCCGATATCGGGCGCAGCCGCAATGCATTCATCGTGACGACGCTGCGAGCGTTCGAACGCGCGCACGATCTCGCCGCCGCGAAGATCTGCACACGTCTGGTCGTACTCGCGTGCGGCGATACTGCGGATGAAATCGCTATCGAGCGTGATTTCCATGGACTGGGATACTAAACCAATGGCGCCGACTCGGCGGCTGGATAGCTGACAGCAGAGAACGGAATAGGAGAGCCACAAAGACACACAAAGGTTGAAGGGAAGATCACGTTCTTGTCAGTCCGCTTTGTGTCCTTTGTGCTCTGTGTGGTTGCTCATCAATCATCAATCCAACCGATCGCAACGACGCTCGCAGCGCGTCGGCGCCTTCGAAGAGAATCGCATGCAGGCCGGCTTGCCGTGCGCCGTCGACATTTCGCGGGCTGTCGTCGATGAACACCGTGCGATTCGCGTCGAGACCGTAGCGCGAGATCAAGAGCCGAAAAATGGCGGGATCGGGTTTGATCAGCCGCTCTTCGCCCGACACGACGATCCCCTCGAACCAGTGAAGGAAATCGTAGCGCTCCAAGGCGATCGGGAAGGTTTCGCGCGACCAGTTCGTGAGCGCGAGCAGCCGCGTGTCCGTTTTCCTCAGCTCATCGAGCACGGCAACGGTTTCGACGATCGGGCCGCCGAGCATTTCATCCCAACGCAGGCGGTAGGCACGGATCAGCTCTTCATGCTCCGGGTAACGCGCAATCGCCTCCTCGATCCCTTCCTGCCACGTACGACCCGCGTCCTGCCGTTCGTTCCATGCCCCATGACAGACTTCCGCGAGAAAGCGCTCCATCCCTTCCGTATCGTTGCCGAACAACTTGCGATAGAGATGACGCGGATTCCAATCGATCAAGACATTACCGAGGTCGAATACGACCGCGTCGATTCTTCTTTCCGCTTCCGCATCCACATCCGTCCTCATCATCCGCTCGACACCACTCAGCAGCTTCAAGAGGCGGTATCTTACCCGGCCGCGCAGCGTGCGCGGGATCCGCAGAGGAAGCGACCCGAGAGCGGGCGCGTTTTGGGGAACAAATCTGCTCGAAAGCCGCTTGCACGTACATGAACCCGAACCTTCCGTCACGCCGGACATCACCGCTTCGCTCCGCCGAGCGACCGGAGGATGACGTCCCGATGCCGCCCGACGATCCCGCTCGCGGCCCGCCGATCGAAGAGCCGAAGAAGAAAGAGCCGCCGAAGCGAGCCGAATGAAGTCCTACATGCCGTGCGTAGGACGGCGTGCGGTAAGAAGGAAGTCCCAATCTCTACCCAAGGTCGGAACGCAAACGAAGAGCGGCGACGACGCCCTTTTGGCTGTCAACCGTCAAGTCAACCGGCATCCGCCTTCACGGTCATCTGCTGCTGTCTTGCATCGCGGATTGCTTCGGCGAGCTCGAGCACGGCGGTGGCGTAGAACGTGGAGCGGTTGTAGCGAGTGATCGCTTCGAAGTTCGCGAACCCCGCGAAGTACCGCGGCGCTTTGCCCGGCGCCGGCAGCTCGACGACGGAGCACTCGCCCTCCGGTAACGCCGCGCGAGAGAACTTCACTCCTTTCTCCTTCAGATCTGCCACCGTGTGGACCCGTTCGAGACCGCTGACGAGATCTTCCGCACCGGCGGGCAACTCGACCTCTACGGTCGGAAGCTCGCCGGAGACCCAGCCGTACGCACTGAGATAGCTCGCGATGCTGCCGATCGCATCGACGGGGCTACCGACCAGATCGATGAAGCCGTCCCCGTCGAAGTCCACCGCATGTTGGCGATAGCTCGAGGGCATGAACTGCGGCAGACCCATCGCACCGGCATACGAACCTTTCAACTCGAGCGGATCGAATCCGAGCTCACTGGAAAGGAGCAGCAGGTGCTTCAGCTCTTCGCGGAAGTACTCCTGGCGACGCGGACCGTCGAAGGCGATCGTCGTGAGCGCGTCGATGACGCGGTACGAACCGGTGATTCGGCCGAACAACGTCTCGACCCCCAATATGCCGACGATCACCTCGGCCGGAACGCCGTACTGCGCTTC
The DNA here is from genome assembly GCA_012516015.1 of Lysobacteraceae bacterium. GTDB lineage: Bacteria > Pseudomonadota > Gammaproteobacteria > Steroidobacterales > Steroidobacteraceae > Steroidobacter. The sequence continues at coordinate 2,275 of JAAYXG010000710.1, forward strand.
CGCCCGGCGGAGCTCCGCTTCGTACGTCGCCCAGAACTCGGCGCCGGCGGCGATGCGGGTCTTGTTCAGGAACTTCGCGCGATAGGCCGGATAGGATCGCACCGGCGGCGGCCGATCGGTCCGCTTGGGGCCGATCAGCCGTGCGACGGTGGGTTGGTAACGCGCCGCGCCGAGCACGCGCTCGAGCTCCGCGGCATCGAGGCCGTACTCCGACGTCATGGTCGCGATGAACGCCTGGACTTCCTCTCTGTCGAGATACGTCGCCTGCGCCGAATGCGCACACAAGAGCAGCGCTGCAAGCAAGACGCCCCACAATGTTCGTGCGTGCAGCGGCCTCAGACCTCGAATCCCCATTTCTTCTCTGTCCCCCCGGGCTCGAAGCAAATAAGCGATGCGAGCGCCAAGCCCTTGCTCGGCCTACGCACGTTCATCGATCGGATGTACGCGAACATAAATCGCTCGCGTGCTGAGCGAAGTGATGATAGTCACAGTGTCGTTCGCCGCCAAGCCGTCGTTGGCTGGTGCCTCGCCGACGTTCAGCTAGTCGGTCGTATGCACACATCAGGTTTCGTCTCAGAGCGATCGACGCTCTTCGGCTATTGCTTGCGCGCAAATAGGGGTTATCTTCAGGTGCAAAGGCGGCCGACGGCGAGCGTCGTCTCGTGCGGCCGAATGACAAGACCGGATCTGCACGCATCGCCGTTCAGCGAGCGAGCGTGCGTCGTGACAATAGAATTCGATTGCGCCATGTTGTTCAGGTTGTTCCGCAAGCCCACCGATACCCGACCGCGTTTCGAACAAGATCCTTGTCTCGCCGAAGCACTCGCTCGGCGCGTAGAGGAGATCCAATTCCGGCCCACCAAGGGCTTCCTCAAGGATCGACAGCAGCCGAAGCGAACCCCGGAGCCGCCAAGCTGGGCGCGAAAGTAATTCGCGAACGCGCGGTTTGGCAGTCTCGCGGTCGGGGGAGAAGAGGAACTCTCGCCAAGCACGCCAAGCTCCCCGAGATAAGAGTGAAGAAGATTCGCTCGCGGAGACGCAGAGACGCGGAGGCAAGAGAAGATAAGATCGTCTTTCTTCGTTCCGATCTCTGCGCCTCCGCGTCTCTGCGAGAGTACTTCTTCTGATTCTGATCTGACCTTGGCGAGCTTGGCGTGCTTGGCGAGAGTCGTTTTCCTCTCGAGGTTATCCGTCGATGACGACCCGGATGCCGTTCAGCAGCATCTGCACGCTGATCATCACGAGCACCATGCCCATCAAGCGCTCCATCGCCGTCAAACCGCGTTCGCCGAGAATGCGATAGAAGAACGGCGCGGCGATGAGGATCGCGGCGGTCAGCGCCCAGGCGATCGTCATCGCGATCCACAAGTCCAGGCTGCCGCTCGGCGCGGCGCGCTGAAGCAGTAGCAAAGCCGCCATCGCCGACGGTCCGGCAATCAATGGCACGGCGAGCGGCACGACGAGCGGCTCGCCCTCCGGCGCGTCGCTGTAGCTTCCGGTTTGCGGGAAGATCATCCTGAGCGCGATGAGAAACAGCACGATTCCGCCGGCGATGCTAATCGTCTCCTGCTCGATGTGCAGCAAGCGCAAGGCGTGATCGCCGACCAGCAGGAAAATGAGCAGAACGAAGTACGCGATCACCACTTCGCGCATCACGATCGCGCGCCGTCGCTCCTGCGGAACGTTCTTGAGCACTGAAAGAAATACGGGAACGTTGCCGAGCGGATCCATGATGAGAAACAACGTCACGACGGCTGACAGCAAATCGTTCATGCGCGCATTTTCACCATGTAGATCGTGCCTCCGCCACCCGAGCCTCTAGTGGACCATGGTACAAGTGTCCTGGCGCGCGTTCTGCGGTTCACTAGCACGGCGTGATGTATACACACAGCCGGGCGGCCGCCATGAATACAGCATCCACGAGAGCTCATCGAGTTTTTCTGCTGTTCCCACTCGCCCGAGCCTACGAAAGGGCGAACCCAGGCTCATCGCCCTGCAGCCGTCAATTGCCTGTTCGCTGCCTCGTCGCGGCGATACTGATCTTGAACGCCGCATCTTTGCCCGCATCGCCTCGCAAGCCGAGCGACGGCGCTACGATCACCGCAATCTGGCGCGTACAGGCTCTGCCATTCGAGTATCGCAGCCATACGACGTATTACGACTGCGATGCACTGAAACACAGAGTCCAGGCGATGCTGGAGCTCATGGGCGCCCGCCCGCCCATACTGGTCCGAACGAACTGCGGTCAGGCGCCCGCGAAGCAGATTCACATCCTAGTCGTTTTCGCGACCCCGATGCCCGCCACCGAAGAGAACATACGGGCCGCGACCGCTTTCGACTCGAGAGACGAGCTCATCGCGCGCGTGCACGGCGCTTCGCTCCCGTCGGCGGCGGACATCGAGCGCTTTCCAGCCGAGTGGCAGACCCGGTATGTACGCATTTCCCAAAGCGACTGCGACCTGATGCGAGACATGCACGAGCAGATTGTCCCGAAGCTCTCCGTGCATTCGAAGTCGAAGAAGGTGAATTGCCCCCGCATCGCATCGCTGCGCACGAGCATGCAGTACGAGGCGCTCATCGCCGTGCCGGATCGCGAGGGATCTGGCGCACCGCAATCGTGAGTACCGCATAGCGAAATGCGAGCACACCTTCCCGAGGGGGAACGTTCGCTCGAACAAAAACGACTTGCGCGGCGCCCGCCGCGGCGGTCTCATTGGCCTGTTGGGATGACAATGGGGATCCCTTCATGGTGCGTCGCGGCCGGATCGACCCGCAAGTCGTGCAACGTGCGTTGGCAGGCGTTGTCTCGGCCGCGTTGCATCTGAGTTTGCTGGCGATCGCCGTGCTCTCCGGAGACCGCCACGACGGCGCGCATAGCGGCGATACGTCCGTCACCAAGCTCGTGTTCATGGAAGCACCCGTTGCCGATGAGCGCGAAGGCATCGAGCTGCCGCCGCTCGAACCGGCTGCGCCCGCATTGACCGTGCCGGAACCGCGCGCACGGATCGAACCTCCGGCCTCTCCTCCGACCCAGACGCTGACCGTCGAGCTCGATACAGCGCAGCGGCTATTGACGGAACAAGTGCCTGCTCCGGAAACGACGGTCTCGGTACCCGTTCCCGCCCCAGCGTCGTTCGCCTTGACGCAACCGCAAAGAACCGCGCTCGCGCAACGGCTCGCGAAACTCGCGGAACGGTCGCTCAAGCCCTCGCCCTCCTATGTCGAATGGGAGCAGGACGGCACGCGGTACAGTGCGGTGTTGATTCTGGAACGGGCGAACGAGGGGACGGCGCTCGATCGGGTGGTTGCAAAAGTCAGCGCATCGGACCGTGGCCGGGAGTTCACGACCCGCCTCTTCCTCAAGCGGCTCCCCTTCTCGCAGTTCACGCACATGGTCGATCGCTGGGATCCCATGGTGCAATTCCACGACGATGAGATCGTTGGGCGCGTCCACAGCAACACGGCCTTCAATCTCGCGTACGACTCGCGCACAGCGCCGCGATTCCTCGGCAAAGTCACGACTGCCGCGCGAACGTTCCACACGGAGTCCTCAGGCCGGCGGCGCGACTCGGACATCTTCAGGGGCGGACTTCAGACGCGCGCGGGTCGAATTCAACTGCCCAACGCGCTGCAGCCATTCGAGTGGGCGCCTGTTGACGAGAATGCGCGCATCCACGAGCTCGCGGAAGACACGAGCATCCGGTTTGCTCGTGACGGCAGCTATACGCTGGGCGCGCGCCGCGGATCGGACGCGGAGCAGATCACCGAGCCCACAGAGGAGCCGGTGTATTTCATCGCGAAGCCCGGCGTGACGCTGTACGTGCAGGGCGTGGTGAGGGGTAAGGTCCTCGTGTATTCGCCGCAGAGGATCGTCGTGGAAGGGAGCCTGACCTACGCGACCGATCCGCGCACGTATCCTGACTCGGAGGATTACTTGGGTCTGGTGTGCGACAAGTACATCGAGATCGCACCGCATAGCGTGACCGGACCGGGGGACCTCGCGATCGAGGCGGCCATCTTTGCGGGACGCCGTTTCGTGGTCACGAACATCAACCATCGACGCACGGGAACTTTGAGCATTTTCGGTAGCCTATCCGCCGGGAGTATGTCGGCGAGCGAGCCTCGCTATGCGACGAGGCTCGAGTACGATCGGCGCTTCGAAGAACGCCGACCGCCAGGCTTTCCGTCGACGAATCGCTTCGAAGTCGCGGCGTGGGACGGCGATTGGACGGAAGTCTCCCCGCGATTGGTCCATGATGACTATTGATCGAGCCTGGACACATCGATGCACGCGATCCGCGCATACCCGCTCGTCTTGACGTTCGCGTCGCTCGCCGCATTCGCGAGAGGCACGGACATCCCGCCTCAGCCGAGCGCGCCCGAAGAAGTCGTCGTTGCCGCACCGGAGCCGCGCTACGTCGCGCCGACTTCACGCGATCGCGTCGGGCGCGTCTGGGCACCGGTGTATTTGAACGGGCAAGGACCGTTCCGGCTCGTGCTCGATACCGGCGCCAATCGTTCCGCCATCACGCAGCCGGTTGCGACGCGCATCGGCGCCCCGATTCTCCCGAACACCGCGAAGCTGCTGGGCGTGACCGGCTCCTCGATCGTACCGATCATCGAAGTCGACAGCATGGAAGTCGGCGATCTCTGGTTCGATCGCCGTCAAGTCGCGATCGTGAACGACGTTTTCGGCGGTGCCGATGGCGTGCTGGGCGCCGACGGGTTGAGCGGCAAGCGAGTGTTCATCGACTTCATGGAGGATGAGATCACGATCAAGCATTCTCGCAAGAGACTGCGTCCGCGGGGATTCGCACGCGTTCCGGTCGAGCTCCGTCACGGCCACCTGCTGATGTTCGACGTGAGAGTCGCGGGCGTGCGCACGAAAGCGATGCTGGACACCGGAGCCCAGGTGACGATCGGAAACGAAAGCCTGCGCGAGGCGCTCGCGAGAAAGTCTCGACGACGCTCGACGAACAGCATCATGGGCGTGACGCTCGACGTTCAGGAAGGCGAAGCTTTCGAGGCCCCTCCCGTTTCGATCGGCGACATCACGATCAGC
>JAAYXG010000711.1 GCA_012516015.1 Lysobacteraceae bacterium
GTCGAGCCGTTCGATCAAGACGATATCGCGGATCGACAGGTTGACGAGCATCGAGCGAAATCAGGTGCCGGCGATGAGCGAACCCGCGCGGCTCAACCAGGAACCCCTGTTTTCGCGAGGCTGCAACCCGCCGGACTGAAGCAGGGCATAGGAATCCTTGTACCACTGGCTGTCCGGGTAGTTGTGTCCGAGCACGGCGGCAGCAGTCTGCGCTTCCGAGGCAAGGCCCATCGCATAATAGGTTTCGGTCAAACGAGCGAGGGCTTCCTCGACGTGGTTGGTATTCGGGTAGGTTTCGACAACGTTGCGGAACCGCCGTACGGCAGCGATATATTCGCGACGCTCAAGATAATAGCGGCCGATCTGCATTTCCTTGCCGGCGAGCTGATCGCGGGCGAAACGGATCTTGGCTTTGGCGTCTTCGACATATTCGGACGTCGGCCAGCGCTCGACCACTTCCTGCATGGCCTCGATCGCCCGGCGCGACTCGCGCTGGTCGCGGGTGATGTCGTTGATCTGGCGGAAATAGCTCAGGCCGACGATATACTGCGCGTAGGCGGCGTCATCCGATGACGGGTACAGCGAGACGTAGCGTTGTCCCGCCGCAATCGCTTCCTCGTACTTGCCCATGCGATAGTTGGTGAATGCACCCATCACCATCGCCTTGCGGGCCTGTTCCGAATAGGGATGCGAGCGGTCAACGGCGTCAAACTTGCGGGCAGCTTCGGTCATGCGGCCAGCTTCAAGATTCGCAAGTCCCTGATTGTAGAGCGTATCTGGCGGCTCGACGCTCTCGACGTATGTTGTCAGGTCCATCTTCTTGTCGCTTGCGCATGCAGACAACAGAAGCGGCACCGAAAGCGTGAGAGCGATCAGTCCAACCTTGCCCAAAGGCCCCTCGAAAACACCGTTGCGGAATTGATTCATGCGGGTAATCGCTCTCTGGCCTAGAAACTTACGCGTCCCGGATTGCAGGAACTGCCGCCTGCCGTCCAACACGACGCAAAACGTGCGGCAGTCTTAATTCAACTGACGCTCTTCGGCAACTTGTCGTGACGCAATGGTGCTTTTTTGTGGCACTCCGCACAGCAAACAGGATGATGTCAGAGCATCCAAGGCGCATAAACTGGCGCGTTGACTGCAATCATCTCAGCGCCCCGGCCACGAATGCGCCGGCCGGTTTCGACGATTTCAAACGCCGAACGGTCGGAAAGCAGACGACGCAGCGCCTGTGCGTTGAGCTTGTGTCCACCGCGATAGGAGCGGAAGCAGCCGATGAACCGCGCGCCTGCCAGCGCCAGATCGCCCACGCCATCCAGCATCTTGTGACGCACGAACTCGTCAGGGTAGCGCAGCCCTTCCATGTTGATCACGCGGTGATCGTCACCGATCACGACGGAGTTCTCAAGGGAAGATCCAAGCGCATACCCGGCGGCCCACAGACGCTCGACATCCTTCATGAAGCCGAAGGTACGGGCGCGCGAAAGCTCGGTACGGAACA
>JAAYXG010000712.1 GCA_012516015.1 Lysobacteraceae bacterium
CGCAGGCGTCGTCTATGGCGTCGGGGTCGCATGGCTCGCAATGAGCCTTGCGGCAGGCATTCTCGCGATCGTATCCCTGCGCGCGTGGTCACCGTGTCCGACGAGCGAAGATGAAGACACTGCGGTCGCCCGCGCCAGCACGGCGTGATATCGGAAGGACGAAAGACGATTCTCGCGAAGCGCGCGACGCCCGCGAAGGGGAAATCAGAAAAATACTCTCGCAGACACGCGGAGACCGGATGGAAAGATGATCTTCGTCTTGCCTCCGCGTCTCTGCTTCTCTGCGAGAGTATCTTCTTGCTCCTACCTTTGCGAGTTTGGCATGCATGGGTCTTGTCCTACGGGCGCCTGTTAGAAGAGGTGCAACGATCGCGGCGCGCTGGGCGGTTGGCCGCCTTCCAACACGATCCTCGCGATGTCGATGCTCTCCGGGATATCGGAGGGATCGAACGGCAGCGCGATCATGCCGAGCGCCCCGTATGCGTGTGCATGCGTTTCCGTCGGCTCGCTCGTCAGCAGCAAAGCGGGGATCTCGCACTCGACGTACAGCGCTCGAGCCAGCTCAACGCCGTCCATCGACCCTTGCAGGTCGGCGTCGATCAGAGCGAGATCGGCACACTGCCGTTCCATGAGGCATAGCGCCTCGTCGGCGTCCCTGGAAGGTCCCACCACTTCGTGGCCGGCTTGCTTCAGCTCGGCCGTAAGGCTGAGCGCAATCAACGGTTCGTCTTCGACGATCAAGACTCGCATCACTGGATCCAAATACACCTTTGCAATCGAACGGCTAGGCGGCGCGCGAGTTCCGGCGACGCAGCAATCCGAGCACGATTCAGGAGATGTCCTACGTGCGTCGAGCGAGATCGTCGACGGTGCGTGCGAGTCCGAGGACCGGGCGTGCAACATCCCACCGTCGCGGCTGCCACGGTTGGGGCGCCGTGAAGGGAGGCGTGCGGCTTTCCTGCATGAGATCGATGGGCGGCCACGTTTGCCGCTTTCGAATCAGGGCGCCGGGGCAGGGCCCTTTCGCGACGGCTGCGCTCATGAGTGATCTCCTCATCGTGATCTCGACGAGGAGCATTGCGCACCGAAATCGCGTACTCAGAGCGGAAGATGCGTGGCGATACGGTGTTGAATCATGGCGAAATCGGGCGCTGGGTTTCTCTGTCGACCGGCTTTTAGAAGGTGACGCGCGCTCCGACGCGCCACTGCAGGCCCGCATTGGGGAATCCCACGGCTTCCTGATAGTCCTCGTCGAAGACATTGTCGATCGCCACGAACAGCTGACTCCGTGCGCCGAGCGAGCGGGAGACGGCGACGTCGAGTCGTTCGTAGCGCCGCAACGTGACAGGGCCGGTCGGCACCGAGCTTCCCTCGCGTTTGCCTATAACGAGCGCGTGTGCGTGCAACGTCCACGCATCGTCGAAATGCCACCCAAGCTCGAGCCCGCCGTATCGTTCCGGTCGATAGAGCAAGACGGCATCCGGCGCGTCGAGATCGATGTCGCTCAACGTCGCGTGTGCGCGCGCGCTCAGAGCAGGCGCGAGCTGCGCGCTCAGAGACATCTCGACGCCGTCGATGCGCGCCTCGGAGCGATTGACGAGCCGGAAGGTCGCGAAATCGAAGTCGATGAGGTCTTCGTAGCGGGAGCGGAACGCGTTGATTGCAGCGACGAGCCGCTCGCTCGCGAAGGCTTGCTCGACACCGACCTCGATGGTCTCGCTCGTCTCGACGCGCAGGTTCTCGTTGCCGACGAGCGAATCGCCCAAGGCATAGAAGCTCGGCTGCTTGTGGCCGTTCGACCAGCTAGCGTGCAGACTGGTGCCCGAAGCGGCATGCGTATAGCTCAGAGCCAGCCGACCGGAGACGCGCGCATCGTCATCGTCGGTGTCATCGACGCGGGCCGCCCCGTAGAGCTCGAGACCGGGCTCCGTGCGATAGCGTGCTTCGACGAACGCCGCGCGTCCGACGCGATCGAGATCGAAATCGCTGGGCACGACCGCGAAGCCGAGATCGATTTCTCCCTCTCGCTTGCCGTCCTCGAGCTGCACATCGATGCCACCGCCGACATCGAAGCGCTCGCTGGCCGCGTAACGATGCGTGATCGTGACTTGACCGCGCTCGAAGCGGCTGTCGTTCGCGGAACCCGGCACGCCTTCGAATATCCCTGGAGCGATCGGCGGCGTTACGGTGTCTTCACGCCGCGAGAAGTACGATACCGTGGCGTCCATCGACCATTTGTCGTCGAATGCGCGAGTCGTCTGTATCCAGGCGGAAGTCTCGTCCGCCTCGGCGCGTTCGTAGTCTCGGATGACCGCGTGGCGCGGGCCGCCGCTCGCATCGGCGAACGACTTGCGGTTCCGTTCGACGTAGCGCACGCCCGTACGAATCTCGCCGAGCCCCGCATCGGATGAGCCCACCTCGAGGTCGGCTTGCGTGCTCGAAACCCGCTGCGTGGAGCCCGCGACCGCGTCGCCGAAATCGACATACGAGGTTTTGATGCCCGCGCGCGCGCTCCCGATCGGTCCCGACAAACTTGCGGACATGCGCTGGAAGTCGTCCGCGCCGCCCTCGATGCTCATCGACATCTCAGGCTCTCGCGACGGGCGCCGTGTGACGATGTTGATTGCGCCC
>JAAYXG010000713.1 GCA_012516015.1 Lysobacteraceae bacterium
GAAGTTCAATCCGGTGAACCACGTCACCGAGTGGCAGACCCCGATGCTCGTCATCCATGGGCAGCGCGATTACCGCGTCCCCTACTCGCAAGGCATCGCAACCTTCACCGCCCTACAACGTCGCGGCATTCCGAGCCGGCTGCTGATTTATCCGGACGAGAATCACTGGATACTCAAGCCAGCGAACAGTATTCAGTGGCACAGGGAAGTCGAGGCGTGGCTCGCGCGGTGGACGGGGAGCGATACTGAATAAACAGGTTGACGGTTGACCGTTGACAGTTGACGGTCGGCCAGAGATGGTGGCGCGTAAGTCTCACTTCATCTCTCTTTTCTGGCTGTCAACCGTCAACGGTCAACGGTCAACCTTCTTCTGCTACTCGTCGTTCGTGACCCACGCCGCCTGATACTTCAGGCCGAGCCGCATGATCTGCTCGAGCAGCGCCGGATATTCGATGCCGACGGCCTTTGCCGATTCCGCAAAATCTTCCCAATCGCAGATGTTCGGGTTCGCGTTCGCCTCGAGAACGAAGACGCTTCCGTCCGGGCGCATGCGAAAGTCCATGCGCGCATAGCCGCTCAGATAAAGGGCGCGGTAGATGCGCTTCGACAGCTTGTCCAGATAGGCGGCAACGCCTTCCGGCAGATCCTGCGCGGCGTCGGTGCTGATGCCGTGCTTCTCTTGATAGCGCCGATCCCACTTCACCTTGCGCGTCGCGATGCCGGCCATGACGTCGGGCAGCGTGCCGAAGTCCATCTCCCACACCGGGAACGTGCGCAATCGTTCGTTGCCGAGCACGCTGACGTAGAGCTCGCGACCTTCGATGTACTCCTCGACGAGCGCATCGGAATGCGTCTGCTCATGAATGAACTCGATACGCTCCTTGAGTCGGTCCGCGTCCGAGACGATCGAGGCCTGCGAAATGCCGACCGATGCATCCTCGGTCGCCGATTTCACGAACAAGGGGAACTTCAGCTTCCGAGGCAAGCGATATCGCCGCCCTTTCCTGAAGACCGCGAAACCCGGAGTCGGGATGCGGTGGTACGCCAGAATCTGCTTCGAGAGGACCTTGTCGCGCGAGATCATCATGCCGCGCGGATTGCAGCCGGTATACGGCTGGCGCATCAGCTCCAGGAATGCGACGACGTACTGATCGTACGTCACGATGCTCTGGAACTCCTCGAGCAGATTGAACGCGATGTCCGGCTTCCACTCCGTGATCGCGGTACGCAGATCCGATAGATTGTCCTGCAATCCCAATGCGCGCACCGTGTGACCGGCCTTTTCGAGCGTCGTTATGACATCGTATTCGGTTCTGAACTCGTCGATCTCCTGGTCCGAGTAGCCCTTGAGACTCGACGGTGGCACGAGACTCTCGTGCATGAGCACCAACACGCGCAGCCGCTTCATATGTTCATCTGTTTCATAGCGTGTATTGTTCTTGGTCGCGTCGCAGCATATCGATCATGATGCGTTCGAGCACACCGAGCAGCTCACGTTTCGCTTCGCGCTTCGGCGTATCGACCACCAGATCCAAGTCGCGACAGCGTTCTATGACGGTACGTAGCACATGGTGCACGAGATACGGATACAAACGCGAGCGTCTCAAGAGCAAGCGCTCGAGCTGCGGACGGCATTCGCGAACGAACGTGCTCGCGCGCAGATGCCGTTTCCCTTTGCGGCGCTTGCCGAACAGACGTTTTAAGCGTAGATCATACGCATCCGGCGTATCTAGTCGATAGCGCGCGCGCTTGCGCCGATAATGTTCGGCAAGCGTCCGCGTATTCTCGCTGATCGGTTCCACAACGTCGCGATTGTTTACGAGCGGGCGCTTGCCCTGGATCTCGCTCATCAATCGATCGACGTATTCGAGCTTTGCGAGCGCAGGCCAGCCTTGATATTCGCGCCGCCAGCGCGCCTTCGGCTGCATCCAGACCGCGAACGTTTCGGCGAAGTCCTCGGTCGGATGGCTCTGCGCGTACCAATGGCCGAGATGCAGGACGAAATTACGGCTTGCGGGTCGCACGCGGTAGGAGACGGTCGGATAGCGCTGCGATGCCTTGCCGAACGTCTTGCGCCATGCCTTGCGACGTCGTAGTCGGAATGCGTTGTCGAGCGCATGACCGACTTCGTGGCGCATGATGCGCATCATCCAGTTCGCATTACCGCCTTCGACTTCCCCCACCATCTGACGCTCGAGCCGCATCAAGCGCGGGTGCGCGAGATAAAAGGGAATCGCGATCCCGGGAATTCCGTCCGGCGAGAACCATTCGACAGACAACCAGACGTGGGGACGCAGCCGAAGGTTACGGCGGTCGAGCTCGCGATAGACATTGCGAATCGCACGTTGAATCGCTTCGTTTCGCAACGACAGCTTGAGATCGCAGAAGCGCAGCTCGAGGAGCTCCTCGTCGCTCAGCCGCGCCCACGCCGGCTCGCGCCGTTTACGGCTACCCGACTTCGTGCGAGCTCGTTTGCGCGCCGCCATCGCCTTAACTCCGTAGATGGCGAGCCAAGGAGCGCAGCACCGGCTCGTCCGCGAGCTTTGCGCGCCATTCCTCCGGAACGGCGTCGACTCCATAGTGCGCGCCCGCCAGTGCGCCGCACAGCGCCGCCGCACTCGCGACCGCTCGGCCGCGCGCGACGCAGTTCAGGAGCGCCTCGCGAAATGAGCTCGCCGCAGCGAAGCTATCGAGCGCATGACGCGTCACCCCGAGCGCATCGCTCACGCGGTCCCGCGGCGATGGCGCCTTGCCATCGATCAACGCACGCACCGGCGGCTTGAGCGCGCGCGCACGCACGACCTGCGCAGCCGCGCCAGAAAAGCGCACGAGGACCGGCTTCGATGCGCCGTTCACCGCATCGACCCAGAGCGCGCACCACACTCGACACAAGTCGAGCACGATCGGTCCTTGATGCGTCGTGCGCGAGATTTCCGCCGCGAGCTCGACGGCGGCGGCGGCGTTGCCCGCGCAGTACAGCGCCGGCGCGAGCGAACGAGCGAGCGTGTGCGGATCGAGATTCTTCGGATCGTGCGAGCCGGCGTGCGGCTTCTTCGACCATTGCCAGACGGCGAGCGCGCGCTTGAGCTCAGCCGGCACGTGCGCTTCGCTCGACCGGCTCCATTGAAGATACCGTTCCAATTGGTCATCAGGCCGGTGGCCTTCGCACGCGAGCAAGCTTTCGGCGACCGCGCGCGTCATCGCGGTATCGGCGGCAGGCGTGAGCACGCCGAGCTCGCGCGCGCGCGTGACGAGCGTAGCGGCATCGAACGCGCTCGTATTGACGAGCGATCCGAGCGCATCGCCGATACCGAGGCCGACGAGCGCGCCTTCGTACCGTGCACGCACATCGAGATCGGCTTGCGCGCCGGCATCCCGATCGCGCCAAGCTCGCACGTATGCAATCTGCTCGTCGGTTTCCGGAACGGTCGGCCAGCTTCGCGACCGCGCGCACTGGCGCCACAGCTCCTGCAAACGCGCGAGCGCGTCCTCGTTCGTGCGTCCGCTGCGGATCAAATGGCATGCAATCGTCGTTCCCGTGCGCCCGATCCCCGCACGACAATGCACGTAGACGCAGCGGTTCGCGGCAAGCTCGGCATGAAGATAATCGAGGATGTCCGACATGCGTCCGTGCGACTCTGGAATGCTGTGATCCGTGATCGACAGCCGCCGATACCGAATGGGCCGCTCGGTGAGCTCGGGCAGTAGCGTGTGATAGGAAGGCAGCTCATCTTCTTCCGTAAGGTCGAGAAAGCTCGTCACCCCGGCGTCCAGCAAGCGCTTGAGGCGGGTCATCGAGTCGGCGCGCGAGGCACCGCTCGGGTGCTCGCCGGCGAGCAGCCGGCCCGGCATGACCCAGTAACTGTTCGGTATGGGGCTCGCTGCGATGACGTCTTCCTTTGCCATGTCCTCGAATGATACGGCATGCGCGCGCGACGCGGGTTGGCGCTGCGGCGAGGGGATGTAGGCCGCAAGAGGCGACTCCGGAGCGGTTTACTCGCCACGCCGTTAGCTTGTAGGCTCCGGGCGTCCGCGGACACAACACGAACGAAGACGGCACGAGCTATAGCGACGAGGTTGTCGATGTCCCTCATGAAACGGCTGTTCGCGGTCCGCTCCGTGGATTCGATCGTGCGCGACCTCGAAAGCGCGCCGCCGCTCAAGCGCGTTCTGACCGCGCGATCGCTGACGGCCATCGGCCTCGGCTCCACGATCGGCACCGGTATTTTCATCCTGACCGGCACGGTCGCGGCCAATCACGCGGGTCCCGCCTTGACGCTCGCATTGCTGATCGCGGCGGTCGGGTCGGGCTTCGCCGCCATCTGCTATGCAGAGTTCGCGGCGATGATCCCGGTTTCAGGTAGCGCTTACACGTACTCGTACGCGACGCTCGGCGAAGCGATCGCGTGGATCATCGGCTGGAATCTCTCGCTCGAGTACCTGATGTCGGCCTCCGCGGTCGCGGTCGGCTGGTCCGCCTACGTCGTCAATCTCCTGGGCGACTGGGGCATCCACATTCCGGAGGCGCTCGCGAACGCACCGGTACAAAAAGGGGACGGCTGGAGGCTTGCGCTCACGGGCGCCATCATCAACGTGCCCGCGATCTTGATCGTGCTCGCGCTCGGTTGGGTCTGTTACGTCGGCGTGCGGGAATCCTCGAC
>JAAYXG010000714.1 GCA_012516015.1 Lysobacteraceae bacterium
ATTGACCGCGGCGCTGCGCGAGCTTCGCTCTACTGAGAAGGGTCGGGGCAGTCTCGATCGCCTGCTCGCCCGCGAGCTCGCGTTGCATCGCCAAGCCATCGTCGAGCAGCTGTCGCGCGCGTTCGTGTTCGCCTTGTTCGAGCAGGGCATCGCCGAGCGCAACCATCGCCGAGGCCACTTCGAGATGCTTCGGCCCATACACGCCGATCCTGGCTTCGAGCGCGCTCTCGAGCGAGGCGATCGAATCGCCATAGAGCCCGAGGCTCTTGTAGACGCGCCCGATCGTCTCGAGCAGCGTGGCGCGCGTTTCGGGCTGATTCGCGAGCCCGGCGTTCACGCGCCTGGCGCCGATATCGAGCATTTCGCGCGCCGTGACTTGAGTGCCGCGGCTCTTGGAAGGATCCGAGAGCTCGAACAACTCGACGAGGAAGGAGGAGACCTGCTCGGCGCGAGTTCTCTCCGCCGTGGCCACGTCGCGCTCGCGTGCGATGCGTTGGGACTGAACGAACGTGACCGCGGCAAAACCGGCGAGCAGCGCGACCGCGGCGCTCGCAGCGATGACCGGCAGCCTGTGCCGACGGATGAACTTCTGCGCCCGATAGGTCCATGTGTCCGAAGTGGCGCTGACGGGCATGCCTTGCAGGTGACGATCGAGGTCGGCCGCAAGCTGCTCTGCCGAGCCGTAGCGCCGAGTCGAATCCGCGTGCATGGCCATCATCACGATGTTGTCGAGATCGCCCCGCAGCTCCTTCTGCAAGCGGACGGGGTTCGTCGAGCGGCACGCCGCGATGTCTGCGATCAACTCCGGCGACGTTCGCGCCGTTTCCGCGAGCAGCGCACTCGGCGAGGATGGCTTGCCCTCGCAGATCAGCCGCTCCATCTCGCTCAACGTGCTGCACGAGAAATCGAACGGCTTGCGGCCCGTGAGCAGCTCGTAGAGCAGCAGCCCGAGCACATAGATGTCGCTCGCGGTCGTGATCGGATCGCCGCGGATCTGCTCCGGGCTTGCGTGCGTCGGCGTCATGACGCGGTAGCCGAAATGAGTGACCGCGAGCGCGCCCGGGGTATTTCGCGTGTCGAGCAGCTTGGCGATGCCGAAGTCGAGCAGTTTCGGGACGCCGTTTTTCGTGATGAGAATGTTGGTCGGCTTCAAGTCGCGGTGCACGACGAGGTTCTGATGCGCGTAGTGCACGGTCGCGCAGATCTGCTGAAACAATCGAATGCGCTCTTCCATGCGCAGCCGGCGTCGATCGCAGTAGATATCGATGGGTTCGCCGTCGATGTATTCGAGGACGAGGTACGGCGTTCCGTCGGAAGCGCGTCCGCCGTCGAGCAGACGAGCGATGTTCGGATGTTGCAGAGAGGCGAGAATCTGGCGCTCCATGCGCAAGCGGCTGTGCACCTGCGCCGAGAAGATTCCTGCGCGCACGAGCTTGATGGCGACGAGTTGCTGATACTCTTCGTCCGCGCGCTCGGCGAGCCATACGTCCCCCATGCCGCCGGAGCCGAGTTTCCGCAGGAATCGGTAAGGTCCGAGCCGCTGTCCGGTGAGCGCCGCTTCGGTCGCGGCTTCGAGATCGACGTCATCCGCGATCGTGTCCCACGATCGTGTTTGCTTATCGGCCTCTTCGAGGGCTTCGAGCGCCTGCGCCATGAGCGATTCGTCCGATTCGCACACGCGGCGAATGAAGCCCACGCGCTCGGCGGGGCTCAGCGCCTGCGCTTGCTTGACGAGTTCCTCGATGGTTGGGCCGCCGCTCATGCGTCGCAATGATGCATCAGAGGCGCCAAGCCGTGTAATAATGAAAGTGGCAACTTGTGCCGAAACATGAGGGGACTAACCCATGGCAACACGCAAAAAGAAGAGTTCTCGGAAAACTGCTAAGAAAGGTGCGAAGAAGGTCGCAACCAAGCGCTCTGTGAAGAAGAAGGGCGCGAAGCGCGCCGCCAAGAAGGGCGGCAAGAAGAAAGCGACCAAGAAAAAGGGCACCAAGAAGGCTGCACGCCGTTCGAAGAGCTCGCGCGCTCGCGCGAGCATCGTCCGGCCACCGCAGTGACCCTTCGAGAGGCCGCTCGTAAGAGCGGCCTCTCTCTTTCGCTGGGGCTTGGGGCTCGGGTCAGAAGCGAGCAAGACCCGAGCAAGAACCGAGAATCTTCTAACCCAGCGTCACATCGATCCTTTAAGACAAAGAATCAATAACGAATAGTTCGCGACCGAAGGTCGACAGCGCACGCGCCGCTTTCCGACCCAAGCCCCAGGCCCCGAGCCCCAAGCCCAGAGCTCGAGCCCCAAGCCATAGCTCGAGCCCCAAAACCAGTCGTTCATTCGAAATTGAGCTTCCGACGTGCTTCGTACGCGGCGACGCATTCGGGCA
>JAAYXG010000715.1 GCA_012516015.1 Lysobacteraceae bacterium
AGCAAGAGTACTACGACGATATTCGAACGATGATCGCGGAAGCGCCGCGATGTCCGATTCGCATCGCCGAGGCACAGGGCACGGCAATGATCGCCCAATGGCATCGCGGCACCGAATGGGCAGTTCAGCACGCAAAGGGCTTTCGCGATGAGATTGCTGCGCGCGTGAATGATGGTGTTGCCGCTTGTGCGAACGAACGGGTGCGCTTGATGTGGATCGGTGCCGGACTTTGGCACAAAGCGCAGTTCTATCAAGCCTTCGAAGAGTCGCATGGCGCCGTGTTCACTTGGGCGGAGTATCCGTCGTTCGGGCCGGATGCGTACTTGCGCTATCGGCTCGAGGAGCCAGTGCGCGCACTTGCGAGTCGCTATGTGGCGATTCGCGAGTGGCTGCACGATCCGCCATGGGCCAACGCCTGGTATGTGCATGAGGCAAAGCGCAATCGGATCGATGGCGCCGTCATGCTCATTCCGACGAACTCTCGTCCATCTTCCACGGGCTCTCTTTTCATCGCTCACGAGCTCGAGCAAGCAGGTATTCCCGTACTGCTCCTATGGGCCGATATGGTGGACCCGAACGGATGGGACGATCAGAAGATTCATGCGCAGATGGTGCACTTTCTAGAACAGCGCATCGGTTGATCCCAACCGGCCCGCGCAACTGCGAGGCGGGCATACGCACGATTATGAGGACAGGTTTTCATGAAAAGATCATTTGCTGACCCGGACGACAATGGCCCTTTGAGCGGCGTCGTCGTGGTCGATGTCTCGCAGATGCTCGCTGCGCCGTTCGCCGCGATGCTGCTCGCGGACTTCGGTGCAACCGTGCTCAAGATCGAGCCTCCGAAAGGAGACCAATCGCGGCGCGCCGGCTACAACGTCGGCGGGACTTCCGTGTGGTGGCGTCAGCTCGGCCGCAACAAATACACCGTCACGTGCAATCTGAAAGACGAGCGTGGCCAAGCGCTCGCACGCCGTATCGTGGAAAATGCAGACGTGCTCGTCGACAACATGCGTCCCGGTAAGCTCGAGAAGGTGGGTTTGGACCCCGTAGAGCTGATGAAAGCAAACCCAGGTCTCATCACTTTGCGGGTATCGGGGTGGGGGCAAGACGGTCCCTACCGCGATTTGCCTGCATTCGGCTCGCAGGCAGAAGCGTTCAGCGGTTTCGCGTATAGCAACGGCGAACCTGACGGAAAGCCGATCCTTCCAGCCGTCCCGCTTGCGGATGCAGCGGGAGGCTATCTCGGTGCTTTCGCGGTGGCGATGGCATTGTATCGGCGAGAGAAGGATCCGAATCGTCGCGGGCAGGTGATCGACGTCAGCCTCTTGGAATCCATCTTCGGCATGTTGGGTCCCTGGGTTACCGCGTATGACGAACTGGGCCACATACCGCAGCGCCTGGGCGGACGGTCGCCCGCGGCCGTTCCGCGCAACGTGTATCTCGCGAAAGACGGTATCTGGGTGTCCGTCTCGTGCGCGACGGACGATATCGCTTTTCGCGCGTTTCGCGCGATCGGTCGCGAAGACATGACCAAAGACCCGAAGTTCGCGACGCATGCGAACCGTACGACCCATATCGCGGAGATCGACGCGATCATGGGCGATTGGATCGGACGGCATGACAGCAAGTTCGTTACTGACGCCTTCAATGAAGCCGGCGTGCCGGTTGCGCCGATCTACAGTATCAAGGAGGTCGTCAACGATCCTCATGTGAACGAGCGCGGGATGCTCGAACGGGTGATCGCAGAGGACCTCGGGAAGGAGATCCGGATGCAAGGTGTGTTTCCAAGGCTGATGGGTACCCCGGGCAAGCTGCGTTGGTCGGGGCGGCCGATCGGTGCAGACAACGAAGCATGGTACGTGCAGCGTCTGGGACTCAGTCACGAGGAGTTGGCCCGACTCAAGGAGGAGGGGGTGATCTGATAGCCGCCATGGTTCCAGCGCAGGAGCCCCGGCTGCGACGTCGACCTGCACTCGCGCTATACTCCGCCATAATCTAATGAGTGGGCTGGCCGTGAACCGGTGGGAGCACGCGATCTCCCGCGGGATGCTGGTCTGGCTCAGCCGGTGTGCGGGAGGGCCGACTGGAAAACCATATGACGGCGTTGAAA
>JAAYXG010000078.1 GCA_012516015.1 Lysobacteraceae bacterium
CCGATGATCTTCGAAGTGGAACCACTGGCACACGCCGAGTCGAGGTGCATGGCATGCAAAGCGCTCGAGCGCGGCCTTCGGGGAGCCGTCCTCACGCAGCAATCCCATATAGAAGTGTCGGTAATACGAGGAACCCTCCGCTTCTCGATGCCGCGTCGTTGCCTCCCAGGCGCTCGGCAAGTCGTACAAGCTGTACCAATAAACCCGGGGCGTGCGTCCGATGAGCAGCTCGGCCGTGCGATCGACGCCCCATGCTTGCACTTCCTCCGCGCCGAAGCTCGATACACCCACTTCCGTCACCCACAGCGGTTTGTCGTGGTGCGCGCGGATCTGAGCGAGCTTGTGCGGCCACTCGTCGATTTGCCATAGGTTCCAATCGAGCGGAAAGCCATGCACGGCGAGCACGTCCATGTGCTCGAGCACGCAGCGCGCTTGCATATTCGCAAGAAAGCCCGGATCGATGGGCGAGATGCCGCCGAGCACACGCGGCAGCGACGCGTTCTCGGCGCGGATCGCTTGTGCGGCGAGGATCGCCATCTCCGCGAAACGCCCCCAACCTGGATCGACCTCGGGATCCCAATGCGACTTGTTGTTCGGCTCGTTCCAGATCATCGCGGCTTCGAGCACGAGAGCCTCCTTAGAGCTGTGGGCTGTAGACTGCGGGCTGCGAGCCGCTTGGCGCGCCGCGTGCGCGTCGCTCCTGTTGCTCTCGCTCCGAGAGCATCGCCATCGCCGCGCGGTAGCCGTCGAGCGTGCCGACATCGACATACGCGGAGCCTGCTCTCACGCCGCGAGCGATCCCACCCCGCGCGATATAGGCATTGACTAGCGTGCCGATGTATTCGTCGGTGCATTGCCGCTCGTGCCAGAGCGCACGCAGCGCGTGGAACACGCTGCCCGACATCTTGAACGCGCCCCAGATCCAATTCGTCCTTGGGTTCGGTTGCTTCACTCGAATCTCGAGCACGCGCTCATCGTCTGCGAGCGCGACCGCATCGAATCGTTCGGGGCATTCGACCGGGAACAAGAGGAACGACAACTCGTCGTCGGGGAGCGATGCGAGCGCTGAGTCGGGAAACCACACTGTATCGGGCAAGCCGACCGCGACGGTTTCACCGTGCCCGATGAGCGGGTGCGCGCGGAAGATTGCATCGCAGAGACCCCCTGGTCGAGGCTGCACGACGTAGACGAGGTCGGCCGATGCGAACCGACCGCCGAAGTATTCGAGAATGTCGGACTTGCCGGCGCCGATCACGAAGCAGATCCGATCTGCGCCCCCGCGAATCAAGCGCTCCACGAGATACTCGCTCACTGCGCACGGCCTTTGTATGTCATTCAACGTGCGGCTGCCGACCGGCAGCAGCTCCTTCGAGAAGGCGAGCGGCTGTATTCTGCTGCCGCGACCGGCGGCGGGAATGAGGCCCCACATCGTCAATTACTCGCGTGCGTACACATGAGGGGAGGGCGCGCGTTTCGCAGCGCGCTCGGGGAAATGTGTTCTTCCAGCAGCGTGCTCAGCGAACGCGCGCGGTGATGGCACGTGTGCTCGTCCAATGTCCGCTCGCGCGCGGCGCGCGCGATGCGACGCAGCACGCCATCCGAAAGATCGATTGCTCGCAAAGCCTCGTGTGCGTCCCTCGCGATGAGTACCTCGCCGTTGCGCTCGTAGAACGTTTCGAAACCCGGCCAATCGTCCGAAAGGATGACGGCGCCGGAGGCTGCCGCTTCGAAGAGTCGACCCGAAGGGCACCAGCCCATGCGCGCCATCGCGGCTCGCGTGACGTTGAGCGTGAGCCGCGAAGACGAGAAGAAGGCCGCGTGCTCCGACGGCGGGAGGTGGCGGACGAAGAAGACGTTCTCCGTCCACGGAAAGTCGTCGGGATACTGAGCGCCGCCGATCAGGAAGCGCTGCTGCGGGCGACGGCGTGCCGGCTCGACGAACAAGCGCTCGAGCACCGCTTGTCGATCGGCGGCATACGTCCCCAGGTACGAGAGATCGGCCCGATAGCGTGCGCTCGGTTCGACGGAATGGTGCACGTCCGGATCGACATGGCCGTAGAGCGGCGCGACGACGCGTGCGCCGAGGAGGTCGCGCAACTCGCTCGCTGCCGATCCGCCCGTGTAGCTCAGTACAAGATCGAAATCGCGCAAACCGTTCGGCGGAAGGTAAGGGATCGTCTCGCCGGCGCGCACGCGCGAGAGCGTGATCGGCGTATCGAGATCGTAGAACACGGCGAGCGGTCGATTCGCGTCGAAGATCTCCGCGGTCGCGAGCGCCGCATCCGGGCAGTACGAGGTCACGATCGCAGCGTCCGCGTGCTCGAGCTCGGCGCGTACCTTCTCCCTCACATCGCGAAAACTCTGGAACAGCACGAGCTCCGCATTCGGACACGTATGCCAATCGCGGTGATACGCGTAATACGGCACGTCCCGTTCGAAGAACACGACGACGTGGCCGAGGCGCGCGAGCCCCTTGGTGAGCCCCCGCCAGAGCGTTGCGTGGCCGTTGCCCCACGAGGAGCTGATCGTGAGACCGAATACGACGATCTTCATGAGGCCAACCGCTCGTTGACTGCAATCGCCCGAAAGTGCGCTTCGTCGAGCTCGACCGTCGTGATAGAGGCGGGATCGATCGTGAGCCGGTCGTAAAGGTCCGGCGAAACGTTCAAGCCATACAAGAGAAGACTGCGGATGATCTCGCTGTGTGTCACGATGATGACCGCGCTCTGCGGCCGCATCGCATCGATCCCGCACAACAGCCCAACGATTCTTTGCTGAACGCTCGCGATCGTCTCGCCGGCAGGTGTGCTCGCACGAGACCGCTCCTCGTTCCACGAGAGCCACTCGGCATCGCCGTTCAGCCCGATGAAGCTTCGCCCCGCCCATCGGCCGAAGTCGATCTCGTCCAGCTCCGCGCAGACGCGTACGTCCGCGCCGGTGCGGGTCGCGATTGCCGCAGCGGTCTCGCACGTGCGGCGGCGCGGGCTCGCGTAGATCAAAGGCTCGATCGCACCGCGCGCAAATCGATCCGCGAGGAGGGCCGCTTGCCTCACGCCTCGCTCGTCGAGCGGGGCGTCGACGTGGCGGCCGAACAAAACTTCATCCATTTGCGCGCACGTCGCGTGACGTACGAGCCCGAACTGCGTGGTCAAGGTTCGTTGCGCTCCGATCGGAATGGCCATCCGCAATGAACTGCAGCGTCATCTCGCGTGCAACGTGATCCGGGAACTGCTGCGGCGGCGACTTCATGAAGTAGCTCGAGGGTCCGACGATCGCGCCGCCGAGGCCGCGATCGAGCGCGAGCTTCGCGCAGCGCACGGCATCGATCACGACGCCCGCGGAGTTCGGCGAGTCCCACACTTCGAGCTTGAGCTCGATGTTGAGCGGCGTGCCGCCGAAGCCGGTCCCCTCCATCCTGATGTAGGCCCATTTGCGGTCCGTGAGCCATTCGACGTGATCGCTCGGGCCGACGTGAATGTTCGACGCGGTCACGTCGACCTGACTCGTGACCGAGCGCGTCTTCGAGAGCTTCTTCGAAACCAAGCGCTCTCGCTCGAGCATGTTCTTGAAATCCGAATTGCCGCCGAAGTTCAACTGGTACGTGCGATCGAGCCGCACGCCGCGGTCCTTGAAGAGGCCGGCTAACACACGGTGCACGATCGTTGCGCCGACCTGGCTCTTGATGTCATCGCCGATGAGCGGCAGACGCGCCTGCTCGAAGCGCCGGCGCCAATCGGCATCTGACGCGATGAAAACCGGGATGCAGTTGACGAACGCGCAGCCTGCCTCGAGCGCGCGCAGCGCATACCACTCGGTTGCGCGCTGCGATCCGACGGGTAAGTACGACACGAGCACGTCCGTGCGTGTGCGGCGCAGGATCTCGGTGACGTTCGACTCGGGCTTCGAGGATTCCTCGATCTCATCGCGCAGGTAGACGCCGAGACCGTCGAGCGTGCGCCCGCGCTCGACCGGCACGCCGAACTCCGGCATGTCGGCGAAGGTGCGGGTGTTGTTCGGCGTGGCGAGCAGCGCTTCGGAAAGATCGCGACCGACTTTCTTTGCGTTGATGTCGAATGCGCACGCGATCTCGACATCCGCGACGTGATACCGGCCGATCATCGGGTTCATCAATCCTGGAACGACCTCGTCGGGATCGGCATCGCGATAGTACGTCAACCCCTGAACGAACGAGGAGGCACAGTTCCCGGCGCCGACGATGCCGACGCGAACGCTAGTTGAGCTCAAAACGACTCTCCTTCGACGCAACGCGGCTCTACCCATGCACGAAGCATGCAAACGTACAAACGTTGCGGCGCCAGAAGATTCTGAGTACCTCCTGCGTACTGCGAGCATGTAACGCATGCTGAAGCGTGTAACTTTTTTGCCGGGTGCTCGCTGCATGCGAGACACAGAGAAAAGGTTTGTACCTTCGTCCGCACCCTCGCGTAAGACATTTGGCGACGCAGCAACTACGGCACGTTTGTTGCTGCTTACCAGCCGTTGCCTATGCGCGCTGTCGCGCGTCATCGAGTCTGGTGTTGTCTCTGTCAGTCGAGGCTCACCGAAGGAGAGCAGTGTGGGTAAGGCAGAGAAGAGCAATGGTCGAGGTAACGGCAAGACGAATCGCAGGCAGCCTCTGGAGTCGCTGCAGCAACCCGTAGTTGTGTGCGGCGGCGCCGGGTTTCTCGGCGCTCATCTCTGTGCGCGGCTGCTCGAAGAGGGCGAGCGCGTGATCTGCGTCGACAATTTCTGCACGAGCGCCGTCGAGGCGATCAACGGTCTTCTCGCTCATCCGCGGTTCGAGCTGCTCCACCGCGACGTGAGTCTGCTCGACGAGGAGGAAATCGCTCATGCGAGCGTCATCTACAATCTCGCCTGTGCCGCCTCGCCGTTGCACTATCAGCGCAGTCCGCTCGACACGCTGTTCGCGAGCGTGCGCGGGATGGACAAGGTGCTGCGGATCGCGCGGGCGCGAGGCGCGCGTGTGTTTCAGGCATCGACGAGCGAGATCTACGGACACCCGACCATCCATCCGCAGACGGAGAAGTACTGGGGTTACGTGAATACCATCGGGCCGCGCGCGTGCTACGACGAAGGCAAGCGGTGCGCGGAAACGCTCTGCTTCATCTATCGCGAGGAGTACGGCGTCCCGGTGCGCATCGCGCGCATCTTCAATACTTACGGGCCGGGTATGCGGCTCAAAGACGGCCGCGTCGTCGTGAACTTCATCGTGCAGGCGCTCGCCGATCAGCCCATTACGGTCTATGGAGACGGCACGCAAACGCGATCGTTCTGCTACGTCGATGACTTGATCGAAGGCGTCTTGCGTCTGATGAGCCTGACGCATGATCTCGACGGGCCCGTCAATTTGGGCAATCCGGCAGAGATAACCGTCCTCGAGCTCGCAGAGCGCATCGTTCGGCTCACCGGTTCCCGATCGAAGATCGTCCTGCAGCCGTTGCCGAAGGACGATCCTCCGCGACGCAGGCCGGATATCTCGCTGGCGCAGAAGCTGCTCGCTTGGCAGCCGAGCACGACGCTCGAGTCGGGGCTGAACATGACCATTCTCGATGTCGACCGCCGCCTGCAACGAGGAGACGAGACATTGGTGGCGAGCGCGTCGAGTGCCGCGAAGTCTCGCCTCGCGGGAGCGAACGCACTATGAGCGCCTGGATCGATCGCGATACGCGCATTCTCGTCACCGGCGGCGCCGGTTTCATTGGCTCGCATCTCGCCAACACGCTGGTCGAGCGAGGCTACACCGTGCGCGCGCTCGACAGCTTGAAGCCGCAAGTGCACGGCGCCGATGCGCAGTGGCCGGCGTATCTCCGTCCGGAGGTGGAGCGGCACGATGCGGACATTCGGGATCGCGACGCGTTGCGCAAGGCGCTCGCGGGTATCACGCACGTCTATCACTTCGCCGCCGCGGTCGGCGTCGGCCAAAGCATGTACGAGATCGAGCATTACACCGACGTGAACAATCGCGGCACGGCGATTCTGCTCGAGGAGCTCATCAAGCAGCCGGTGCAGCGGCTCATCGTCGCCTCGAGCATGAGCGTGTACGGCGAAGGCATGTATCGCGTCGGCAACTCGATCCGCGAGCCGCGGCCGCGATCGCGCGAGCAGTTGAGCCGCGCGGAATGGGATCTGCGCGACGGCGCCGAAGTCCTCGAGCCCATGCCGACGCCGGAGACGAAGCATGTTGCGCCTTCTTCCGTGTATGCGCTTTCGAAGCTCGATCAAGAGCAGCTCTGTCTCATGTTCGGTGCGGCGTACCAGGTGCCGACGGTCGCGCTCAGATTCTTCAACGTCTACGGTCCGCAGCAATCGCTTTCGAATCCGTATACCGGCGTGCTGGCGATCTTTGCGGCACGCATCCTGAACGGCAATGCGCCGCTCATCTTCGAGGATGGCTTGCAGCAGCGCGATTTCGTGAGCGTGTGGGATATCGCGCAAGCGTGTCGACTGGCGCTCACGACGAAGGCGACCGGAGAGGTTTTCAACATCGGATCCGGGGACTCGCGAACCGTGCTCGAGATCGCGCGCAGCATCACCGAAGCGCTGAACGCCTCGGCGGAGGCCGTCGTCACGGGCAAGTATCGCATCGGCGACATCCGACACTGTTTCGCGGACATCGACAAGGCCCGGCATCTGCTCGGGTACGAGCCGCGCGTGAAGCTCGAAGACGGGCTGCTCGAGCTCGCCGAATGGCTGTCGCGAACGTCCGCGACGGATAACTTCCTGCATGCCGCCTCGGAGCTCGACCGCCGCGGTCTGACGATCTGACGTCGCGAGAAAGAGCTGGAGGATTCTCCATGACAGGACGCATTCTCATCACGGGCGGCGCAGGCTTCGTCGGAACGAACGTCGCGAAGCGTCTGGCCGGCGCGGGAATGAACGTACGCATCTTGGACTCGCTCGCGCGAGCGGGTTCGGAGGAGAACGTCGACTGGCTGCGGGAGGCCTTTCCGGATCGCATCGAGCTCATCGAAGCGGATGTTCGAGATGTCGACGCAGTGCGCGCCGCGGTGGACGGCATCGAGCACGTGTATCACCTCGCGGCTCAAGTGGCGGTGACGACCAGCTTGTCCGATCCAAGCACGGATTTCTCAGTCAACGCACGTGGAACGTTGAACGTGCTCGAGGCCGTGCGCGCGAGCCCATCGAGCCCCTCGCTGATTTTCTCGTCCACGAACAAGGTCTATGGCGGCCTCTCGGATATCGATTTGGTCGAGTGCGCGATGCGCTATGCACCGAAGGACGAGCGCGTCCGCGCCAACGGAATTCCGGAGACGCGTGCGCTCGATTTTCACGCGCCCTACGGCTGCTCGAAAGGAGCCGCCGATCAGTACGTGCTCGACTATGCACGCAGCTTCGGACTGCGGACACTCGTCATGCGGATGAGCTGCATCTATGGGCCGCACCAGCACGGCAACGAGGACCAGGGCTGGGTTGCGCACTTCGTACGCTCGGCGTTGGCCAGCGAGACCGTCACGGTATATGGCGACGGTAAGCAAGTCCGCGACGTGTTGTTCGTCGAAGACCTCGTGAACGCGTTCGAGCTGGCGCGCTCGAACATCGGCGAGCTGAGCGGCCGCGCGTTCAACTTGGGCGGGGGCGCCGAGAAC
The DNA here is from genome assembly GCA_012516015.1 of Lysobacteraceae bacterium. Lineage (GTDB taxonomy): Bacteria > Pseudomonadota > Gammaproteobacteria > Steroidobacterales > Steroidobacteraceae > Steroidobacter. Next base: position 7,629 of record JAAYXG010000078.1, read on the forward strand.
ACGTTGAGCGTGCTGGAGCTGATCGAAGAAGTCGAGCGCATCACGGGCGGATCGATGCAAGTGTCGACGGACGCGTGGCGTGTGGGAGATCAGCGCTACTACGTCTCGGATACGCGCCGCTTCGGCCAAGCGACCGGATGGCGCGCGGATGTCGCGTTGCCGGACGGTCTAAGCGCGCTCGTGCGGTGGTTCGAGGATGCACACGCGCCGCAGGCGAGTGCGCCGATGAGACGCCATGCAGGCGATCGCTCCGTCGCCGCCGGAGCGTTGCAACGATGAGTGCGAGCGCAGAGATCGAGCGCGCGAAGATCGGTGTAGCGTCGGCGCGCTCGCAACGAGCCGCCGTGCTGTCGGGTCCGATGAAGACACGGATCGAGGCCGCGCCCGTGCGCGAGCCGGAAGCGAACGAAGTGCGCGTTCGCCTCGAAGGTTGCGGGGTGTGCGCATCGAATCTCGCGGTGTGGGAGGGGCGGCCCTGGTTCGAGTATCCGCGCGAGGCCGGCTCTCCGGGCCACGAAGGCTGGGGCATCGTCGATGCAATCGGGTGCGGCGTGAGCGATCTTTCGATCGGCGATCGAGTGGCGATGATCTCGGGCCACGCTTATGCGGATCTCGACGTGTGCGATCGGAACTGCGTCGTGAGGTTGCCGCGTGAGCTCGATGGCGTGCCGGTTCCCGGTGAGCCGCTCGGCTGCGTCATGAATATCTTCGAGCGCGCGCGGATCGAATCTCATCATCGTGTCGCGATCGTCGGAGCCGGCTTCCTCGGCGTGTTGCTCACGCAACTCGCAGCGCGTGCCGGTGCCGAAGTCGTCGTGCTCTCCCGGCGTGCCTACGCGCTCGAGATCGCACGCC
>JAAYXG010000716.1 GCA_012516015.1 Lysobacteraceae bacterium
AGGCGTCGTCTTCGGTTACGGCGCTCAGTGGATCGTCTTGCAAGGTGCACCGCCGAGACGCATCGTCGTCGCGTTCACGGAGCCTGGCTCGCCGGCCGCGACCGCAGGCATAGAGCGCGGCGACGAGGTGCTCGAGATCGATGGCGCCGATGCGATCTACGGCAACACGCAAGCGATCGTCGACACGCTGAACGAGGGCTTGGCCCCCTCCGACCAGCAGCCGCACACGTTCCGACTGCTCAAACGCTCGGGCACCGAGTTGACCGTGACGATGACACCGGAGGAGATCGAGACGACGCCGGTGCAGAACGTCAGCGTCCTCGATCCAAATACGGACCCCGTCGGCTACATCGTGTTCAACGATCACATCGCGACGTCGGAAAGCCAGCTCGTCGACGCGATCGAAACGCTGCGCGATGCGAATATCAACGATCTGATACTCGATCTCCGCTACAACGGAGGCGGCTATCTGGACATCGCCGCTCAGCTCGCCTACATGATCGCGGGTCCCGCACGCACGACGGGTCAAGTCTTCGAGCGCATCGTGTTCAACGACAAGCACCCGACGACCAATCCGATCACCGGGCGGCCGCTCGTGCCGACGCCGTTTCACACGACGACATTGGGTTTCAGCGAGTTGCCGCCGAACCAATCGCTTCCTACGCTCGGCTTGGACCGCGTATACGTGATCACGAGCGGAAGCACGTGCTCGGCAAGCGAGGCGATCATCAACGGGCTACGTGGCGTCGATATTGACGTCTATCAGATCGGCACGAGGACCTGCGGCAAGCCTTACGGCTTCTATCCGCAAGACAACTGCGGTACGACGTATTTCACGATCCAGTTCCAGGGGAAGAACGCGCAAGAATTCGGCGACTACAGCGATGGCTTCGCACCGAATGACGATCCTTCCCCCGTGGACCCGAATGCGCGAATCCCGGGTTGCCTGGTCGGCGACGATTTCTCGCGCCAACTCGGCGATCCGACCGAGGCGCGACTCGCCGCCGCACTCGGTTTCCGCGCGAGCGGGAATCTGCAGTGTCCGGCAGCGTCGAGCACCGCCCCTGGGGCGCGGCTGAAGACCGGCGAAAGCGGGGCCCCCATCGACGGCACGATGATTCGCTCTCCGTTCCGGGAGAATCGCATCCTGCGTGATTCGAGATAGCTATGCACCGTTCACTTTGGCCGCTCGCGCTCGTGTGCTGTTTGTCTGCATGTGCTTCCATGGCGCAGCAAGAAGTGCCGGCACTCATCGTTCAACCGACCGCGGAGAGTCGCGTCGAAATCTTGCGCATCGTGCATTCGGCGCTCAATGCTTCGAACGTCACGATCGCCGCAGATGCGCTCACTCGCGAAAGCGTGCTCGTGATCGAACGCAAACCGGCGCGCGATGCCCGCGGGCGACGACTCTCGGGCCGCGATTACGAACGGCCTGAGCGTTTTCAGCTCGTCAAGCGCGGCTCGCAATGCACATTGATCCACGCACGCACAGGCGCCCGCTACGACCTAAAGGACGTGGACTGCGTAGCCGCCGGCTGATCATCGGGGTGGGCGGTAA
>JAAYXG010000717.1 GCA_012516015.1 Lysobacteraceae bacterium
TGACGCTTAAAGTCGAACGCGGCCGTGGCTACCGTCCGGCGGTACAGCGCGCGACTTTCGAAGAGTCGAGTGGGCCCATCGGGCGCCTGCAGCTCGACGCGTCGTTCACGCCGATTCGTCGCGTTACCTACACGGTCGAGAGCGCGCGCGTGGAGCAGCGTACCGACTTGGACAAGCTCATTCTCGACATCGAGACGAACGGCACGATCGATGCGGAAGAAGCGATTCGCCGCGCGGGCTCGATCTTGAAGGATCAGCTCTCCGTGTTCGTCGATCTGCAAGGGCAGGACGAAGGTGCATCGAAGGCTGCCGAGCAGCAGTTCGATCCGATCCTGCTGCGGCCGGTCGATGAGCTCGAGCTCACGGTTCGCAGCGCGAACTGCCTGAAGGCCGAGAACATCCACTACATCGGCGATCTCGTGCAGCGCACGGAGGTCGAGTTGTTGCGCACCCCGAACCTGGGCAAGAAGTCGCTCACCGAGATCAAGGAAGTGCTCGAGAGCCACGGCTTGACGCTCGGTATGCGTCTCGACAACTGGCCGCCGGTCAGCCTGAAGCGCGACGACGATCGAGATCTCATTTAGGAGCGGTTCGGCGCCGATCAGCACTCCGGCAATGACCGGGTGCCGATGGGGCGCTACCCACAGCCACAGTCCACAGCCTATAACTCAAGAAAATGCGTCACCGACTTTCAGGGCGGCAGCTGAGCCGCAACGCGCCGCACCGATGGGCCATGTTCCGCAACATGGCGGCATCGTTGATTCGTCACGAGACGATCCGCACGACGCTGCCCAAAGCGAAGGAATTGCGCCGCATCGTCGAGCCGTTGATCACGCTCGGCAAGGACGACAACGATGCGAATCGTCGCCGTGCGTTCTCGCAGCTTCGCGACGCGGAAGTCGTGGTGAAGCTTTTCGAAGATTTGGGTCCGCGCTTCAAGGCGCGTCCCGGCGGCTATACGCGCATCCTGCGCATGGACAATCGTCCGGGCGATGCGGCGCCGATGGCGCTGATGCAGCTGCTCGACCAGCCTGAGCCCGCGGAAGGCGAGGCCGGCGAGGAAGAGCAGAAGGCGCCGAAGAAGAAGGCCGCGGCCAAGAAGAAGGTCTCGCCGAAGAAGAAGGCGGTGAAGACGCCGGAAGAGAAGGCCGCCAAGAAGGCAAAGGCCGCGGAAAAGGCCGAGGCGAAGGCGAAGAAGGCCGAGGCGAAGACGCAGAAGAAGGCTGCGGCGCCGAAGAAGAAGGCCGCCGCCAAGAAGAAGGCGTCTGCGAAAAAGAAGAGTTGACGAAAAGCCCGGTTCGACCGGGCTTTTCCGTATAGGCGCCTAGCGGTGTGGAGCACCGCTCCGCGCCGCCGTGAGATGTAATGTGTAGGGGCGCCGCTCCGCGCCGCGTGTCACGTGTGATGTGTAGAGGCGCCGCCTCGCGGCGCGTGTGCTGTGTGCTTGGGCACGCGCGACAGCGCGTGCTCTAACCCTACACCTTACACCTCACACCTCACACGACGCAGCGGCGCACGCGCCGCACCGTCACTCGGAGGGTGCCTCCAGCCCCTCCGTATAAAGCACCCGCCCATCGGGCGTCACCAGGATCGCGTCCACGTCCTCGAGCTCGTTGTAGATCTCGATGGCTTTCTCGGGCCCGAGGATGAACGCCGTCTTCGATAGCCCGTCGGTCCGTGTCGCGGTCGGACCGATGATCGTCGCGCTGCGCACCTTGCTCGCGGAATGGCCGGTCTTCGGATCGAGGATGTGGTGATAGCGAACGCCGTTTTCGTCGAAGTAGCGCTCGTAGTCGCCGGAGGTCGAGATCGCCGCGTCCTCGAGCGGGATCCGCGCGATGACCTCGTCCTTGCGGTCGGGATGGCGAATCCCGACGACCCACGGATGGCCGAAGCGATCGCCGATGATGCGGCTGTCGCCTCCTGCGGTCACGAGGGCATGCCGAATGCCGCGCGTCTGGAGCACCGCAATGCCGCGATCGACGGCGTGTCCCTTGCCGATGCCGCCGAGGTCGATGCGCACGCCATCGCGCGCGAATTTGACCGTGCGCGCTTGCGGATCGAGGATCAGATGTCGGTAGTTGATTCCGGGCAGCGCGCGCTCGATCTGCTCTTCGTCGGGGTGCACGCGCTCCCTGTAGTCGTATAGGTAACCGACACTCGCGTAGGTGATGTCGAAAGCGCCGCGAGTGATCTTCGAGTACTCGATCGATGTCGCGAGCAAGTCGAACAACTCTTGGGAGATCGCCACCGGCCGGGTCGCGGCCTGTGCGTTGACGAGCGAGACCTCGCTCGTCGGCTTATAGGTGCTCATCGCCGCGTCGATACGGCGCATCTCCGCGAGCACCGCCTGAACGGCTTGCTCGCCTTTGGCCCTATCCTCGCTCCAGAGCTCCACGACGATGCGCGTGCCCATGATCCCGTCCTCGACGTGCTCGATCCATTCGGCTCGTGCGGACGAGAAGAGCGCGATCCACAGCGCAAGGGCCGTCATTAGGCGGTGAGGGTGCATCGAGGTGTAGAGTGTAAAGTAGGGCCGCGCGCCGAGCGCGCGGCCGGTGTGAAGTGTATGGTGTGACGTGTAGGGTCAGAATGTGCGGGCGCGGCGCGCTCTTGATCTTACCTTACAGGCGCCGCACGCGGCGCCTCTACACCTTACACCTTACACGCGCGGGACCCGCCCGCGCTTAGAACTTAAATCGTGCCGTGATGCCGTACGTACGCGGAGCGCCCAAGAACGCATTCACCGTGTTCGTCGGGAGCGGTTGGTCAGCGGATGAGCCCTGCAACGTCGCGTCGAAGGCGACTTGGTAGTACTCCTCATCCGTCAGATTCTGCGCCCAGAGCTCGAGCATCCAAGATTCGTTCTCCGCGCCGAGGCCAAGGCGAGCGTTCACGAGCGTCATCGCGTCTTGCTTCTTGCGCGGATCCAAGTTCGACCCCGTGTTGTACTCCGACGTGTATTTCGCGCCGATGTTGCCGCGGAACACGAGCGCGGAGCCGACGGGTTGCTCGTAGGTCGCAGCCAAGCTGCCGGACCATTTCGGAGCGAACGACAGGCGATCGTTCTCGCGCTCGGGACGGAAGAAGGCGATCGCCGAGCCGAATTCCTTGATCTCGGTCTCCGCATACGTAAAGCCGCCCTGCAAGCTCAACTGCTCGAGCGGCGTGTTCCACAAGAAGTCGAGATCGACGCCTTGCGAGACGACCTGCGGCAGCGACGTCACGACGAAGGAGATGCCCGTGAAGGTATTGAGCTGGAAGTTCTCGTAGTCCTGATAGAACACCGCGCCGTTGAGCAGCAACGTATTGCCTAGCCACTCGGTCTTGACGCCGACCTCGTACGAGTCCACCAGCTCTTTCTCGAAGCTCGTATCGATGTCTGCCGCGATCGGGCCGGCCGGGTCGAGCGGATTGTTCGCGAGGTTGTTATTGGTTCGCTCCCGGTCCAAGTTGAAGCCGCTGGCCTTGTAGCCGCGTGCATACGACACATAGCCCATGACGTCGTCGGTGAAGCGGTAGGCCAGCTTCGCCGTGCCGCTCCATTCGTTCTCGTCGATCGATTGACTCGTCGCGAGATTGTTGAAGAGCGGGTCGGCGTACGTTGCGCAACCGATGCCGTACACGGAGCGCAGCGCCGAGGCGGCCGCGGCCGCGCGCTGCGCCGGCGGTAGCGCCGCAACCTGCGACTGGACCAGCGCATTGATCGTGGCCAGGTTGTTGCGCAGGAACGTACAGCCGAAGCCCGCAGGGATGCCCGGGGCCGAGCGGTTCAGATACCGGGAGTCCAGATCTTTCGATTCGTCGGTGTAGCGCAGTCCCACGGTCAGCTCCAACGCCTCGGTGAAGCGGAAGCTGTTATTCGTGAAGACCGCCCAGCTCTCGGAATCCTGGTCGAAGGTGTCGGCCTGGCCCGTACCGGGCGCGTACGACGCCAGAAACGGCGCGAGTTGCGGAGGCGCGTTGAGCAGCCCCCCGTAGTAGGCCCCAAACTGAGAACCGTACGTCAGCGGATTCTTCGAGTCCAAATTCTCGTCGGCATAGAAGGCGCCCACCAGCCAGCTCACACTGTCCGTCTCGCCCGCGAGCCGAATCTCCTGGCTCAACTGGGTGAACTCGTTGCCGAAGCTTCCATCCGGCGCGCGATACAGAATGTCCGCAGTCGTGAAGTCGGAA
>JAAYXG010000718.1 GCA_012516015.1 Lysobacteraceae bacterium
CCGTGGATACCGGCCTTGTTCTTGATCGCGGAAACCGTTCGGCGCAATCGAGCCGCAATGATGTGCGCTGGAACACCTGCGTCAGCCAACGCTCGGAGCTGGCGGATTTCTTCTCGTGACCAGGATCGAGGCGTTCGACCGGGAATGCGTCCCCGACAGTCGAACGAGCCCGAAACTTCCGTCAAGAAGGCTTTTGCCGGTCGTTGTGACATCTAGTCTCCTTCGCGTTCGTGACCTTCAATCACTACGGCTGCGAGCCGTTCATCGACTCGTCTTACCATCCGCGCTCGTGCGCGGCGGAGCCGCGCCTATCACTTTCGCTGCCGCGAGCGCTTCGATCTCGTCTCGACTCATGCCCAGCTCTTCGAGCGCCGCGAACGTGTCTTCCCCGGCGCGAGCCAGCTTCCCTTCGCGCGCCGGCCGGCGACCATCGAGCTCGAGGGGCAGCTTCGGCAGCTTCGTGCGCACGCCATTCGGCAACGTCACATCGGCGAGGCCGCCGCTCGTAAGCAAGTGCGGATCGTCGAACATGTCCTCGGGTCGATTGATCGGCGCGAACGGAATGCCCGCGCGCTCGAGGATCGAAACGAGCTCGCTGCGATCGAACCCGCGGAACAGCTCGCGCACCTGCGGCAACAACTTGTCGCGTGCGTGGACTCTTTGCGTGTTCGTCCGATACTCGGGATTCGCACCCAACTCGGTGAGGCCGAACGCCTCGCAGAACGTGACCCACAGCGCATCGGAGACGACGCCCACGAAGACCTGCTGCTGGTCGCGCGTATCGAAGACGTCGTAGATCGCCCAAGCGGAGACCCGCACCGGCATCGGGCGCGCGGCCTCACCGGTTACGGCCTTCTGAGCCATGTGCTGACCGATCAGATAGACGGTCGTCTCGAACAGCGCGCTGCTGACTTTCTGTCCGCGACCGGTGCGATGGCGCTGTTCGAGCGCTGCGAGAATGCCGATCACGCCGAACATGCCGCCCGTCACGTCGATGACGGATGCACCTGCACGGAGCGGGCGGCCGGGAGGGCCCGTCATATATGCGAGCCCGCCCATCATTTGAGCGACTTCGTCGAGCGCGGTACGGCGCTCGTAGGGACCCGAGAGGAAGCCCTTCTCCGAGCAATAGATCAATCGCGGATTCTCTTGCGCGAGTGTCTCGTATCCGAGGCCGAGCTTCTCCATCGTTCCCGCGCGGAAGTTCTCCACGACGACATCGGCTTTCGCCGTCAGGCGACGCACGATCGCCAAGCCGCGCGGGTCCTTGAGATTGAGACAGACACTCTTCTTGCCGCGGTTGTACATCGGGAAATAGCCCGCGCCGGAGCCGACGAGCTCGCGCGTCGCATCGCCGCCGACCGGTTCGATGCGGGTCACGTCCGCACCAAGATCGGCGAGGATCGCGCCGACCGCGGGACCCATCACCATGTGGGTGAATTGGATGACTCGCAAACCCGAGAGCGGCAGATTTGCGTCTGTGTTCTCTGTGGAGGACATGTTCACGTTCTCCTCGAGGCCGGCGTGAAACCGAGCGGCAAGCCTGCTTCCGGCACGAATCCGTACATCGGTTCCTGCGGCAGTGCATTGAGCAGAATGCCGCGAACCTGTAGGAGCCGCTCGAGATCGATGCCCGTGTCGAGGCCCATCGCTTCGAGCATGAAGACCAAGTCCTCGGTGACCACGTTGCCCGAAGCGCCCGGAGCGAATGGACAACCGCCGAGCCCGCCGAGCGAAGAATCGAAAGTCGTAATGCCGACGTCCAAACCCGCGAGCACGTTCGCGAGGCCGAGCCCGCGCGTATTGTGGAGATGGAGCCCGTTGAGCGCCGTCTCCCCGACGGCAGCGCGCACCGCTTTCACCAAACGCTTCACTTGCGCCGGATTCGCATAGCCGCTGGTGTCGGCGAGGCCGACCTCGTCGCAGCCGGCGTGCATGAGCTTCTCGGCGAGCTCCACGATCGTTCGCTCGGGCACGTCGCCTTCGATCGTGCAGCCGAACGCGGTCGAGATACCCCCTTCGAAATGCGGCCGCGATTCGGCCGGCAGCTCGCGCAGCATGGTCGCGATCGAGCACACTTCATCGAGCACCTGCGCGTGCGTACGGCGCAGGTTCTTCAAGCTATGGGTCTCAGAGGCAGAAAGCGGCAGCGTGATCTTGTGCGCACCGGCCTCGACCGCGAGCTGCGCACCTTTCAGATTCGGCACCAGCACTGCGACGGTGAGATCGGGGATGGTGCGCGCGTGCCGGACCACGGCAGCGGTATCCGCGAGCTGCGGCAGCAGATCCGGGCGCACGAAGCTCCCGACTTCGATCTCGCGCACGCCCGCGGCGGCCTCCGCGGAGATCCAGGCGCACTTCGCCTCGAGCGGCATGATGCTGCGAATGCTCTGCAATCCATCGCGCGGTCCGACCTCACTGACGAGAATGCGAGTTGGCATCGTTAACGCGAGTCCTCAAGTTTCCAGATAGATCCAGGGTCTGCGTGCTCGATCCGACGCGAGGAAGGCATCGATCTCGGGGCGCTTCGTCAGCGTGAGATCGATCTCGTCCAAGCCGGACAGCAGCATCTCCTTCAGATGCGCATCGATCTCGAAGCGACGACGCTCTCCGTCATGCGCAACCACCTCTTGCGCATCGAGATCGATCGTAACTTTGTGCTCCTGAGGGTTTGCTGCAACCTTCTCGGCGAGCTCCCGAACGATCGGCTCCGCCAGGCGAATCGGCGCGATGCCGTTGCGCACGCAGTTGTTGTAGAAGATCGGCGAGAAGCTCGGCGCAATCACCGCGCGGAATCCGTACTCGCGCAATGCCCACACGGCATGCTCGCGGCTCGAACCGCATCCGAAATTCTCGCCGGCGAGCAAGATGCGAACGCCTCGGTACTCGGGTCGATTCAAGACGAACCGGGGATTCGGCTCTCTTCCGCCGATCTGCGTGTATCTCCAGCCTGCGAAGAGCCCATCGGCAAGACCGGTCTTCGCGCCCGACTTCATCTCGCGGGAAGGAATGATCGCGTCGGTGTCGACGTTCGCGTATAGCAACGGCGCCGCAATCGCCGTGAGACGTTCGAACTTCTCAATCTCAGCTCACCATGCTGCGGACATCGGCGATGCGGCCCGCGATCGCGCTGGCGGCCACCGTCTCCGGGCTCGCGATGTGTGTTCGCGTATTCGGACCTTGACGGCTTTCGAAGTTGCGGTTCGTCGAGGAGACGACTCGCTGACGCTCACCGAAGCTCTCACCGCCCGCGAAGAAGCACATCGAGCAGCCGGACTCTCGCCACTCGAACCCCGCGTCTCGAAAGATGCGATCGAGCCCCTCCGCTTCGGCCTGCCGCTTGACGGCGCTCGAGCCGGGCACGCAGATCGCCTTGACGCCCTCGGCGATCCGGCGGCCGCGCAGGATTGCAGCCGCGCGACGCAAGTCGGTGATGCGGCTGTTCGTGCATGACCCGATGAACGCGCCATCGATCATCATGCTCGACATGGGCGCGCCGGGCTCTATGCCCATGTATTCGATAGCGCGCTCATAGGCTTCGCGGGTCGCACCGGAATCCTCTTGGCGCGGGACGCGTCCGGTAACCGGCACCGCGTGCTGCGGGCTCGTGCCCCACGTGATCATCGGAGCGAAACGATCCGTTCGCACTGCGATCTCGCGATCGAACTGCACTCCGTCATCGGAATGCAGCGTGCGCCAGTGGCCGAGCGCTCGATCCCAGAGCTCATCGCGCGGCGCAAAGGTTCTGCCGCGCAAGTACTCGAAGATTTTTTCATCCGGCGCGATGAGCGCAGTCACCGCCGAAAATTCAGTCGCCATGTTACACAGCGTGAGGCGACCTTCGACGTCGAGCGCGCGCACTGCGCTGCCCGCAAACTCCACGACGTAGCCATTGCCGCCCGCGGAGCCGTGCGCGCTAATCAGCGCGAGACTCAGATCCTTGGCGCTCACGCCTCGGTCTAGCTCGCCGTCGAACGTAACCCGCATGGTCTTCGGCTTACGAACTCGCAATGTTCCGGTCGCAAGCGCGTGCTCCGCTTCCGTCGTGCCGATCCCCCACGCGAACGCGCCGAGCGCGCCTTGCGTGCACGTGTGACTGTCCGGGCAGACGAGCGTCGCGCCGGGCAACACGATACCCAGCTCGGGGGAAATCACGTGGACGATGCCTTGCTCGGGCGCACCGATATCGAACAGCCGGATCTTCGCGCTCGTCGCGCGTGCTCGCGTTTCTCGAATCAGCGCTTCGCCGCCCGGAACACGCGTCGCGTCGCCTCGTCCGGATCTCGTTTCCACGATGTGATCCATCGTGCAGAACACGCGCGCGGGATCGGCGATCGGCCGACCGACACGATCGAGCTCGCGCAGCGCAATCGCACCGGTGCGCTCGTGAAGCAACACACGGTCGATCGCAATGAGACTCGTATCGCCGCCGAGCTCGGCAACGACGTGGTCGGACCAGATTTTGTCGAACAGCGTGCGCGGAGCTGCGCTCGAGCTCATCGCGACTCCGCTGTGACTGCGCTCGCTCATCGCTTGTCGTCAATAGGGCCGCTGCAGATAGCGCCCGCGCGGCTCACCCACGACCTTGCCGTCGTCGTAGATCAGCTCGCCGCGAAGATACGTGTTCGTGACCTTCCCCTGGAGCTCCAGGCCCTCGAACGGAGTGTAGCCTTGTGCAGACGGAGACTCGGACGCGCGCACCGTGAACGATTGATCCGGATCGACGAGCACGATGTCCGCATCGAAGCCCGGCGCAAGATCGCCCTTGCTGGGCAACCCGAAGCGGCGCGCCGGGTTCCAAGAGGTCAACTCCGCAACGCGATTGAGCGCGAGCCCTCGTCGACGTCCCTCTGTCAGCAGAGCGGAGAGCAGATACTCGGCGCCGCCGAAGCCGGATTTCGCCAAGAAGACTTCCTTCGGCTGCTCGCGATCGAGCTTGAGCTCGTGACGGCAGCACGCGTGATCGGAGCAGACCCAGTCGATCTTGCCTTCCAGCAGTTTCTCCCACAGATACTCCACGTCTTCGCGCGCGCGAATCGGCGGATTGACCTTCGCATAGGCGCCCGTCGGCGCATCGTAGTCGAGGACGAGATGCGCAATCGTCACCTCGCGCTTGAAGTTCACGTGCGGAAACGTCTCGGCCATCGCGAGCGCAGCGTCGAGCGCTTTGCGCGAGGACAGATGCAGCAAGTTGATGTTGGTGCATTCGGTCTCGTGTGCCAGATACGAAGCGATGCACACGGCGAGACCTTCGGAATGGGGCGGCCTCGCGGCGCTGTACGCACGCAAACCGGTGAGCTTGCCCTCCTCGCGCACGATCTTCGTGTATGCCGCCATGATTTCGGGCGTCTCGCAATGCAGACTAAGGGAGATCGCATCGCGCAAATGGGGAAACGCCTGCATCGCTCCGGTGACTCCGCGCATCACGAACTCGAAGTGCGCGACGTCGTACTTCTCGTCGGGGCGAATCATCAGGAACTTATGCTGCTGGTTCGATGCACCGTGCAAACCGTAGCCGCCGTAGAACATGAAGATCTTGAAGGACGTCACGCCGAACTTCTCGATCAGCATCGGAATCTCGCCGATCTGACTCGAGTCGACCGGCGCCGGGTGATACGCGTAATCGACGTAGAAGCGGCCTTCGCTGGCATCGAGCACTTCCGGGAAGAACTGCTCGTACGGCCCACCCTTGTTGAGGTAGTACTGGCCGGTGCGCATGTAGTTGAGGCTCGATGTGACGCCGCCCTGAGCCGCGGCACGGCTTTCGGTCAACGCATCCTCAGCCAGCGGGGAATAGATCCCCGTGTGCATGTGGGCATCGACGAGGCCGGGGAATGCGAGCTGTCCCTTACCGTCGACGACACACTTGGCAGCTTCGGCTTTCACCTGTGGGCCCGCGCTGACAATCTTGCCGCCGCTGATCGCGATATCCCCGCTTTCGACTCGCGCCGCCAAGGGCCGCACAATCCGCACGTTCTTGATCAGCAGATCGTATTTTGAGTTCACATCCACCTTTAACGGTCTCCGTCTGTTCTACTTGTGCTGCGGTGGCAGGGGCGCGGCGTTTCCGGTACGTCGGCACTGCAGCAACCACGATCACTAAGGTAACTTAGTTGCACTTGAGATGGAAGCACACGGACGATCCCAGAGGGAAAGCGCCTCATTGGCGCCGGCCGTCTGCCGTCGAGAGCGCGCCATGGCTGAACGGCATTCGCCGTGGCACACTATGTGGCTATGAACACGAAGAAGAAGCGACATCTCGCTCTGGCAACCGATAACGCCGCAAGCACACCGGCACCGCGAGCGAAGGCGGCCTTCCCGCGCATCGGCATACGGGCTCCGAAGCTGTCGCATTTGGTCGCCGAGCGTCTGCGCGCGATGATCGCGACAGGCGAGCTGCGGC
>JAAYXG010000719.1 GCA_012516015.1 Lysobacteraceae bacterium
CTTATCGGTCATGTGTAAGCGGTTGCCCGCGGGATCCAGCAGCCAATTCAGCAGCAAGCCTACGCAGAGCAACGAAGCGATGCCGGCGGCCAGCACGAAGCCGGCGCGGGGAGTGCCGTAAAGATCGCTGACCGCGCCCATGGCAAGCGGTCCCAGTGCCGCCGCCGCGGCAGTAAAGAACAGAATCACACCGGCCGCGGCGCCGTGCTCGTGTTTGGGAAAACAACTGATCGCTTTCGAGTTGAGCGTGGGGTAAATGATCGACATGAACAGACCCGATAACGGCAGCAGCCACGCTGCCGCATTCACGCCGAGGACGAGCGAGCCGACGAAGCACAGCGCGATTGCGAGACTGAAGATGCCCAACGCAGCGCGCCACGCGACATGGCCGAGGAACCATGCTCCGAGAAAGCGGCCGAGCGCACGCAGGACGAAGAAGATCGCGAGCGCGTAGATCGGCAGCCATGCTATGGGGCCGTCGTACGCCTGCAAGAAGGTCGGCATCCACACGTAGATCGCGACTTCCGCCGCGACGTACAAAGCAATCAGGAGTGAGAACCCAGCCGCGAACGGATCCTTTAGGATCGAGACCATCTGTCCTAGCGTTGCGCGCTTAGCGTTGCTCTGCGTCGCCGGATATTGCACGCGGCTCGCGATCGCGACCAGTACGATGCAGATGCCTGCCGCGAATATATACAGCCATTTCCAGGAAGTTCCTGCCGCGAGCAACGTCGCGACGATCGCAGGACCCACGATTGCGCCCACCGCGAAGAAGCCTTCGACGGTGTTCATGAAGCGAGTGTGCGACTCGTTCGATGTCGAGATATCGCCGATCAGCGCCAGTGCGCCGGTTTTGAATACGCTGATCCCGACGCCGCCGATCGTCAGAAGGGCGAGAAATAGAGCGAACGAGTGGCCGAACGCGAAGAGCAGGCAGCTCACGCCATACAGCAGCAAGCCGAAGATGATCGAATACTTACGGCCGAGCCGGTCGGCAAGGAACCCAAGAAATAGCGCACCGCCCGCGATTCCCGCCATGGTCGCGTACTGGAACGCGCTCGCGGCGGTTAGGCTCAAAGCGAATTCCTCGATGATCCGAGGAATGACGCTCCCGACTGCATCTGTGGTCATTGCGAACGTGAAGAACATCAGGCACGTCAGCAATTGCACGAGGCGTATATTGCGATCCACTCGATTGTGCTCGTTATGCATGAGGCCCCCTGAGGCGGTCACTGTAACCGACAGCGCAAACGATTGCACTACCTGACAAACGCCCTTCTTGCGCCATCAATCACGGATTGAAATCGTTTGCATCAATTGGCTAGTGTGCGCGGGTCATCGAGCGCGGCGCATGTTATTCGGCGAGTGCGGCCTGTGGCGCTCAGTCAGGGCGAGGGGGAATAGTGAACGAGCAGTGTCTATACGGGGCGATCGAGGGCGGAGGCACGAAGTTCGTCTGTGCCGTGGCGCGCTCCCCAAGCGAGATTCTCGAGAGCGCGGTCATTGGGACGAGAGACGCGGCAGCGACATTGAACGAGTGCGTGACGTTCTTCGCGAACGCGCAGCAGCGTCATGGCGCTATCGCTGCGTTCGGTTTCAGTTGTTTCGGTCCACTCGATCTTCGTCCCGAGTCCGCCGGATACGGCCGGATGATGGCAACGCCCAAACCGGGATGGTCCCGCGCTGACGTCGTTGGGCCCTTGCGTCACGCGTTCGATGTGCCGATTGCACTTGATACGGATGTGGCGGGCGCCGCGCTGGCGGAATGGCAGCTCGGCGCGGGCCGCGGCTGCGGCTCCCTCGCGTACGTGACGGTAGGTACAGGTATTGGCGCCGCGGTTGTGCCGCAACCTGCCGCTCCGTTGATGCACGCGGAGATGGGACACATCCCGGTGCGACGGCATCCGCGCGACGGC
>JAAYXG010000720.1 GCA_012516015.1 Lysobacteraceae bacterium
GACGAGTGTCACCGGCGAGGCGACTCGTACGCAATTCGCCTCGCCTCGGTCGTCGGCGACGAAGCTCGGCGCTGAAGCGCGATGAAATGAATGAAGTGGACTGGAGTGGAAGAAGAGCGCGTTCGCAAAGGCACGAAGATCGACCGGACCGAAGGTCCTTATCTCCGTCTCCCAGCGGATCTCATCTTTGCGTCTTGCGGCACCAAAGTGCTCGAGATCGCTTCGCTTACGGCACGATCAACGAGCCGCCTTTGCCTTTTGCTTGGCGAAACGAAGATTCAACCGTTCGACGTAGTCGGAGATCACCTTGCTGACCTCGCTTTGAGCGCCGGCGCGCATGCCTACGATGCGGTTGCTGCCTTGCACGATGACATAGCGTTGCCACGTTCCTTCGCAGCCTTCCGGAGGCGGAACGTCATGAACCGAATCCAATCGAAAGTAGGATTCCGCATCTTCGATCGGAGAGAGAGGTTCGTTGCTCATGGCACCTCCGCTTGGTCAAACGACACCGCCGGTGCCGTCGCGGGTTGGGAAGGCAGTTCGTTCCTCGCCGATCGGTCGAGCGATGCGCGATCGCCGCACGCGAAAGCAAGAATCACGAGTCGAGGGCCACTGTACCACAATCGAGATCGAGCCACTCGATCGCGGCTGAATCCTCGCTGCTGCAGCCACATTGGACCTTGGGCTAATTGAGAGCGAAGCGCCGACGTCGGAGGCTGTTCCGTAGGCAATGTGGAGGACGGCGCGATGCAGGCGCTCGGCAAATGGACGCGAAACGCTGCAACCGGTCGAGATCGAGGAAGAACAGTCGACCCTTCACGTATCGGCGACGGGCATCTTCAGGTCGCAATCGCTCCATCGATTCTGCTCAACGGAAGGCAAACGTATGCGTGACTTGCATGAACTGACCAATTCCACTCCTTCATATGCCCCGTTCGGATTGAAGGACATGCCGTCGGGTACGCACCCCTGGGTCGATGCGAATGAGGCCCCGCAGCTCGCGAGAATCCTGGATGCCGTTCCGCAGCTCGTGTGGACGGCGAGCGTGGACGGACGGCTGCTCTACTGCAACTCCGAGGTACGACGCCGCCTCGGTCCCTGTGAAGGGCTCGCCGTGGAGCACATCATTCCGATGAAGCTCGTCGCGCCCGGAGACCGCGGGCGATGGCTCGGCACTTGGCGTCGCGCCCTCGAATACGGCCAATCGTATGAAATGGAATACACCGCGCTCACGCAGCAAGATTCGAGAGCGCGTTGGTACCTCGAGCGCGGCACGCGCATCGATGCCGACGGCGCCTCGGACCGCTGGTTCGTGACGGCGACGAGGATCGACGAGCAAAAGCGCCGCGAGGAAGAGCTCGTCGGCATGCTTCTGCGCAAAGAACGGTTCCTCGTCACGCTCCTCCACGAGCTGCGCAATCCGCTCGCACCGATCGCAAACGCGACCGAGCTACTAGAGAAACACTCGGCGGATCCGGGCGCGGTGATCAGCGCTCGCGGCGTCATCGGTCGCCAACTGCAGCAGCTCACGCGACTCGTAGACGATCTCCTCGATGTCTCGCGCATCGCGCGAGGCGGCGTGACGCTGCACAGAGCGCCGACCGACCTGCGCGAGATCATCGCCGTCGCGATCGAAACCGCGCAACCGTTGATCGAGGAACGCCGCCATCGTCTCGCTGCGGGCACGCCCGCGGAAGCGGTCATGGTCAACGGCGACAGAGCCCGCCTTTGTCAGGTTTTCTCGAATCTGCTGATCAATGCAGCGAAGTACACGAACCCCGGCGGCCGTATCGATGTCGCTCTCGAAACACGCCTAGGGGTCGCGATCGGACGCATTCGGGACAACGGCATCGGGTTGCGCCCGACCAGCTGCCGCGCATCTTCGACCTGTTCTCGCAAGGTCCGCCCGCCGGCGCCACCGCACCGGGGGGCTTGGGCGTGGGACTCGCAGTCGCCCGCCAGCTGGTGCAGCTCCACGCCGGTTCGATTTCCGCACACAGCGACTGCACCGGCTGCGGCAGCGAGTTCGTCGTGCGCCTACCGGCCCTCATCGAGTCGAGCGAATAGCGCTCGACAAGGCTATGTTCGTTCATCAAAAGACGCGGCCAATAGTCAGCGACAGGCCGAAATCGCTTTTCTCCAGACCTTCGGGCGGGTCGTCGTTGTAGCTCTCGAACACGTTGAGGCTCAGGTACATGTTGCTCGCGATATCGC
>JAAYXG010000721.1 GCA_012516015.1 Lysobacteraceae bacterium
AGTGCGATCTGCGCCGAGCAGGAGGGCCGTCGTTGCAAGCCCGAGCTGAACTTCCGCCGCACCGGTCAGCAGAACACGCGGACCCGTCGAGCACACCTGAGAAAGCTGCGGCCCCACCACGTGCTTCATGCCGATCTCGTACAACGGCCATGAGGCTCCGTAGAAAGATTGATATTGAACCTGAGTAATGCCGAGCACACCGAAATCGAACAAGTCCGGCGTCAGGTTGCGCTTGGCGAGCTCGCTCTTCGCCACGTGAGCTGCGAAACGCACGCTGTGCAAGTGCTGGAGCACACCCTGCCATTTGGCGAATGGCGTGGACCAATATGCCCCATAGGGAATCTCAACGCGATCGAAACGACTCATATGTTCTATTCGCCTGCTGAATATCGTTAAGCGGTATCGTGGGCTCACCCCGTCGTGCATCGATGGATGCACGCGAGCGATGAAGGTCTGCGTTAGTGACCATTTAGTCATTCTTGTACTGTTTAGTCAATATTGTACGATATGGTCACCTACTCTAATTGGAGACGCCCGGTGGCCCGGTCAAAATCTGCGGTGCGCAAGACGGTTCGACCAGCAATGGATCGGCGGCGCGCGCGCACGCGCGAGGCGCTGCTCAGTGCAGGGCGCACGCTCTTCTCGGTACGGGACGTCGATGGCGTGAGCGTCGATGAGATCGTCGCTCAAGCCGACGTTGCCAAGGGCAGCTTCTACAACCATTTCGCGGACAAGGATGTGTTCGCACGCGAGATCGTTTCCGCCGTTCGCCGTCAGGCGGAGCAAGCGGTCGACATGGCGAATGAGGGCATCGAGGATCCTGCCGAGCAGTTTGCCCGCGCACTGTGCATGTTCGTCCGCTTCGCAATCGAGCACCCCGAGAGTGCACGCGTGCTGTGGCGGCTGCACTCCGGCGCAACGATGGCCGATGCACCGATCAACCGTGGGTTGCGCGCGATCGTCGAACGAGGCATTCGTACTCAGCGCTTCAAGCACGTCGACGTCGAGAGCGGCCTGCTGCTCGTCATGGGCATCGTCGTGATCGCATTGCGTCACGTGCTCGAGGAACGGCTCGCCACGCCAGCCAGCTCGGTCGCGACGCGCATGGCCGCGGGAATGTTGCGGGCCCTGGGCATCGCACCCGCACAAGCCGAGAAGATTGCAAGGGCAGCCGTCGGTGACCTGCTCTCTCACAGCGGGACATGACCGGGAACCAATTAATGCGGCGATACAGTCGCAGTCAGTGTTTACGTAGTTAGGAGTCGATCGTTGGAACAGAACAGAACCGTCACCGCGCAAAGCGATGGTGAGATCGCCGTATTGTTGGCGAACAACCCACCAGTCAACACCATCACGGCCAAAGTCCGCGCGGATCTCGCGCGAGCGCTGGAGGAGATCGCCACGTGGCGCGGCGTGAAGGCGGTAGTGCTCGCTTGCGAGGGCAGCACGTTCTTCTCGGGTGCTGACATCGGCGAGTTCTCCGGACCGCCTCGTGAGGCAGAGTATCGCCGCTTGTTCAATGCGCTCGAGAACTTGGACATCCCGGTAGTTGCGGCCATGCACGGCACGGTCCTCGGAGGCGGGCTCGAGATCGCGCTCGCCTGCCACTATCGCGTGGCATCGCCCCGCACGCGGTTCGGCCTGCCCGAAGTAACACTCGGAATCATCCCAGGCGCAGGCGGCACTCAGCGCATGCCGCGACTCATTGGCGTCGAGAAGACCCTCGAGCTGATTCTGTCTGCACGCCCGGTCGATACGACGCAAGCTCGAACGCTCGGCTTTCTCGACGAGATACTCGAAGGCAACCTGCTCGATGCCGCGATCAGCTATGCACGCAAGCTCGTCGCCGACGGTCGTGGCGTGCGGCGCACGAGCGAACGAACGGTCGATCCTGCAACGGCTACGACGGAAATTATCGAACGCCTCACCGCTCGGGCACGACGACAATACCCACACCGTACCGCGCCGCTTACCGCGATCGAAGCGGTCGCAGCAAGCACGCGCTTACCGTTCGCCGATGGACTCGTGCTCGAGACCGAGCTCGTCAATCAGTGCAAGAAAACGGACGAGTCGAAGGGTGCGGTACATGCATTCTTCGCCGAGCGCGAAACGCGCAAGATTCCGGATCTGCCAGCCACGGCGACAGCTCGTCCCGTCGCGTCTGCGGGGATCATCGGCGCAGGCACGATGGGTGGTGGGATTGCGATCTGCTTTGCCAACGCCGGCATTCCCGTCACGCTGATCGATGCAGCGCAGGGCGGGCTCGAGCGCGGTCTCGCGAACGTGGATCGCACGTACGAATCGATGGTCAAACGCGGACGCTTGTCGCCTGAGGACAAGGCGAAGCGCATGGGTCTCATCAAGGGCTCGCTGTCTTACGACGACCTGCGCGATGTGGACGTCGTCATCGAAGCTGTCTTCGAAGACATGGAGCTGAAGAAGAGCATCTTCGCGAAGCTCGATGCGATTGCCAAGCCGGGCGCGGTGCTCGCCACAAACACCTCCACCCTCGACATCGATGTGATCGCTTCCGCCACAAAGCGACCCCAAGATGTTATCGGCATGCACTTCTTCTCGCCGGCAAACGTGATGCCGCTACTCGAAGTAGTGCGCACGCGCAGTACCTCGGCGGAGACGATTCGCACCGTGATGGATTTGTCGAAACCGCTGCGCAAGATCCCGGTGCTCGCGCGCGTTTGCTACGGATTCATCGGAAACCGCATGATGGAAGGCTATGCACGAGAGGCGGAGCGCATGGTGCTCGAAGGCGCAACGCCGCGGCAGGTCGACTCCGCGCTTGAAGAGTGGGGTATGGCGATGGGCATTCTCGCCGTATTCGATATGGCCGGGATCGACGTCGGAGTCAACATCCACAAGGCACATGCGGACCGTTATCCGCCCGACCCCACCTACTACCAAGCGGACTTCGCGCTCGTGGAAGCCGGTCGCCTGGGACAGAAGAACGGCAAAGGCTATTACCGATACGAACCCGGCGATCGCAAGCGCTACGACGATCCGGAAGCTATCGACATTCTGCGAGCCCGTGCGGCAAAGCTCGATGTCGCGAGGCGTGAGCACACGAGCGAGGAGATCGTCGAACGCTGCATCTACGCC
>JAAYXG010000722.1 GCA_012516015.1 Lysobacteraceae bacterium
GCCTTCGAGATCGCGCGCACGGGCCGCCCCGGCCCTGTCGTCATCGATGTGCCGAAAGACGTGCAGAACTGGCGCGGCGTGTTCCAAGGCGGCGGCTCCTTGCCGATCGCCGGGTATCGCCACCGCATGAATCGGCTTGCCCGCAACGTCGTCTCCGAGGAGCAGAGCGCCGAATTCTTTCGAATGCTCTCGAAGGCGAAGCGGCCGCTCATTTACGCGGGCGGCGGCGTCATTCACTCCGGCGGCGCGCACGCGATGCGCGAGTTCGCGCTCGAGTACGAGATCCCGGTCGTCACGACGCTCATGGCCGTCGGCTCCTTCGATACGACGCACGCGCAGTCGATGCGCATGCTCGGCATGCACGGTGCGGCGTTCGCGAACTACGCGGTCGAGGATTGCGATCTCTTGATCGCGCTCGGGGCACGTTTCGACGATCGCGTCGCGGGAAATCCCGCGAAGTTCGCACCGAACGCGAAGCACATCGCTCAAATCGACATCGACATCTCGGAGATCAACAAGGTCAAGGCCGTGAGCTGGTACCACGCCGGCGTGCTGCCGGACGCACTGCGCGAGCTGCGTGCCTTCGGACGGCGCATCAGCTTCAAAGGCGACTGGAAGGAATGGCTGGCGCATTGCCAGGAGCTCAAAGCCAAGCACGCGATGAACTATGACCGCGAGAGCGAGCTCATCCAGCCGTACTACGTGATCGAGGAAATCAACAAGCTGACCCGCGGCGAAGCGATCATCACGACCGGTGTCGGGCAGCATCAGATGTGGAGCGCGCAGTACTTCGACTTCAAGGAGCCGCGCCTCTGGCTCACATCCGGCAGCATGGGCACGATGGGCTTCGGCTTGCCGGCGGCTATCGGCGCGCAAGTCGCGAATCCGCAGAAGCTCGTCATCGATGTCGATGGCGATGCGAGCATTCGCATGAACCTCGGCGAGCTCGAAACCGTGACGACCTACGATCTGCCGGTGAAAGTGGTCGTGTTGAACAATTGCGGCGATGGCATGGTCAAGCAGTGGCAGAAGTTGTTCTTCAAGGGCCGTTTGTCCGCGAGCGATAAGTCGCTGCACAAGAAGGACTTCGTCAAGGCTGCGCAAGCCGACGGCTTCGAGTTCGCGAAGCGCCTCGACCGAAAGGAAGACGTGCCTCGCATCATCAAGGAATTCATCGAGTTCAAGGGTCCTGCGTTCCTCGAGGTCATGATCGACCCGGATGCAGGCGTCTATCCTATGGTGGGTCCCGGCCAGGCCTACGATGAAATGATCACGGGCGATTTCATCGTCTCGCGCCACAAGACCGAGATCCGCAGCCCTGACGAGTCGGAAATGTTTTGAGGAAGGGGATAGGGAACAGGGGGTAGGGGATAGTCAGAGCCAGAAGTTCTGGCATTCTCTCTGACTACCCCCTATCCCCTGATCACTACCCCCTAGGATGTATGAAATACCTCCACACCATGGTCCGCGTGACCGATCTCGACGCTTCGCTCAAGTTCTATTGCGATGCACTCGGTTTGCGCGAAGTGAAGAGAACCGAGAGCGAGAAGGGCCGCTTTACGCTCGTGTTCCTCGCCGCGCCGGGCGATGAGTCGGCACAGGTCGAGCTCACGTACAACTGGGATCCGGAGGAGTACACGATCGGTCGTGCCTTCGGGCATCTCGCGTACGAGGTCGACGATATTTATGCAGCGTGTCGACGCTTGATGGAGCACGGCGTCACGATCAATCGCCCGCCGCGCGACGGCCGCATGGCGTTCGTGCGCTCGCCGGACAAGATCTCGATCGAGCTGCTGCAGAAGGGCGGCTCACTTCCGCCCGCCGAGCCTTGGGTGTCGATGCCGAACGTCGGGGAGTGGTGAGCGCGCTTTGCGAGAGATGTTCTTGGCTCAATAAATCTCGAACAGTCCCGCGCCGCCCATGCCGCCGCCGATGCACATGGTGACGATGCCGTATTTAGCGCCGCGGCGTTTGCCTTCGATGAGAATGTGGCCGACCATGCGCGCGCCCGACATGCCGTACGGATGTCCGATCGAAATCGCGCCGCCGGATACGTTCAGTAGCTCGTTCGGAATGCCGAGCTTGTCGCGGCAATAGAGCACCTGCGAGGCGAACGCCTCGTTCAGCTCCCAAATGCCGATGTCGTCCATGCGCTTGCCTTGTTTCTGCAGCAGCTTCGGCACCGCGAAGACGGGACCGATGCCCATCTCGTCGGGATCGCAGCCCGCGACCATCATGCCGCGATAGGCGCCGAGCGGCGCCAAGCCGCGTCGTTCCGCCTCGCGCGCTTCCATGAGCACGAGCGCCGCCGCGCCGTCCGAGAGTTGCGATGCATTGCCGGCCGTAATGAAGCGGCCGGCTTGGATGCGTTGGCCGTTCTTGAATACCGGTTGCAGCTTCTCGAGATCGGCGAGCGTCGTCTTCGGACGATTGCCTTCATCGAGCTCGAGCGTGACCTCCTTCTCCGAGGTCGCGCCCGTTTCCTTGTCCGTGACGATCATGACCGACTTGAGCGGCACGATCTCCGCATCGTACCGTCCCTCCGATTGCGCAACAGCGGTTCGCTGTTGCGATTGCACCGCGTACTCGTCCTGCGCTTCGCGGCTCACGCCGTAGCGCTCGGCGACGATCTCGGCGGTTTCGATCATCGTCATGTAGATCTGAGGGAGATGCTCGACGAGATACGGATCGGCCGCACGATAGCGATTCATGTGATCGTTCTGTACGAGCGAAATCGACTCGACGCCGCCTGCGACCGCGATTTGCATGCCGTCTTCCACGATTTGCTTCGCGGCGGTTGCGATCGCCATCAAGCCCGACGAGCATTGTCGGTCGATCGTCATCCCTGGCACCGATGTCGGCAAACCCGCTCGTAGCAGAGCCTGCCGCGCGACGTTGCCGCCTGTCGAGCCTTGCTGCAAGGCGCACCCCATGATCACGTCCTCGATCTCGGCAGGTTCCACCTTCGCGCGTTCGATGGCGTGGGCGATCGCGTGCGCCGCGAGCGCTTGGCCTTGAGTGTTGTTGAACGCGCCGCGATAGGCTTTCCCGATCGGGGTGCGAGCGGTGGAAACGATGACGGCTTCGCGCATGATGAAGAGACCTTCTGACGGTTGGCGGTTGGCGGTTGACGGTTGATGGTTGACGGTTGACAGTTGACAGGCAGACGAGAATCACGCTGAGCCGCATCGAGCGTCGACGGAGCCGTGAATCCCTATCCTAGTGTCAACCGTCAACCCGATGTTCGCTGATCTTCCTACCTTCGGCGGCGA
>JAAYXG010000723.1 GCA_012516015.1 Lysobacteraceae bacterium
CGGGCGGCGCGAACAACCAACTCGAGTCCGATGAGCTGGGAACGGAGCTCGACCGCCGCGGGATCCTGTATGCACCCGATTACGCGATCAATGCCGGCGGACTCATGAGCAGCGCGCTCGAGCTGCAGGGGTTCAGCCAGGCCCGCGCGCAGCGGCACGTCGGGCGCATCTACGGGATCATCTCACGCATCCTCGAGCTCGCTTCGCGGGAAAAGATTCCGACGTGGCAAGCGGCGCGAAAGCTGGCGGAACAACGTCTTGCTTCGATCAGTCGAACGAAGCTCTCCTACCTCGGGCCGCCGTGAAACTCATCGCTCCGCTTGCGATCGAAACGTCAGGCCTCGCGAGGGAAACACCGCAACATTCTGTCGGGAAAAGCAATCATGAGCGAAGACGTCTTTATCGTTTCGGCTCGCCGTACGCCGATCGGTGCGTTCCAAGGCTCGTTGAGCGCGGCCGGTGCGCCTCAGCTCGGCGCCGCGGCGGCGCGCGCAGCCATCGATTCGAGCGGTCTTGCTGCAGAACGCATTCAAGAGACGATCTTGGGTTGCGTGCTCATGGCCGGGATCGGTCAAGCGCCCGCTCGCCAGGCGGCGCTCGGCGCCGGCGTCCCGGAGAATGTCCCCGCGACGACCGTGAACAAGATGTGCGGATCGGCATTGAAGGCGCTGATGATGGCGAGCGATCAGATCCGTGCGCGTTCGGCCGACATCGTTCTCGCCGGCGGCATCGAATCGATGTCGAATGCTCCGTACCTGCTGCTCAAGGCACGCAGCGGCCTGCGCATGGGTCATGCCGAGCTCATCGATCACATGTTCTTCGACGGCTTGCAGAGCCCGTTCGATGGCCGGCTCATGGGCTTCTTCGCGGATGCGACAGCGAAAAAGTACGGCTTCACGCGCGAGCAACAAGATGAATTCGCGGCAGAATCCGTGCGCCGCGCCCTGAGCGCGGTCGAATCCGGCGCTTTCGAGGCGGAGATCGCGCCAGTGACCGTCAAGGAGCGCAAGGGTGAGCGCGTCGTGACGAAGGACGAGACGCCCTTCACGTGCGATATCGCGAAGATTCCGCAATTGAAGCCGGCCTTCAACAAGGACGGCACGGTGACCGCGGCGAGCTCATCGTCGATCTCGGACGGCGCGGCGGCCCTCCTCCTCGTCAACGAGCACGCCGTCAAAGCGCACGGACTCGAGCCCTTGGCGCGCGTAGTTGCTTATACGAGCCATGCACAAGCGCCCGAGTGGTTTACGACCGCACCCGTCGGCGCGATTCGCTCGGTGCTGGACCGTGCAGGGTGGAGCGCATCGCAAGTCGATCTATTCGAGATCAACGAAGCGTTTGCGTGCGTGACGATGGCGGCAATACATGATCTCGAGCTCGATCATGCAAAGGTGAACGTCAACGGCGGTGCCTGCGCACTGGGCCACCCGATCGGCGCAACCGGCGCACGCATCATGACCACCCTCCTCCATGCCTTGAAACAGCGCAATCTCAAGCGCGGCGTCGCATCGCTTTGCATCGGCGGCGGCGAGGCGACGGCGATGGCAGTGGAATTGGTGTGACGTGTAGGGTGTCAAGTGTAAGGTGCGCGAGCGCGCACTCTGACCGCACCCTTACACGTTACACTCTACACAGCGCGGCACATCCTGCGCACAGGCGCTGAATCATGCGCTGATTGGCGTATCGGGCGAAATCCCCGCGACTTCGTAGCCGCGCTTGAAGTCGCGCACGTGCTTCGACATCCACCTGCGCGCCTCGTCGACATTCTTCTCGCGCACGGATGCGATGATCTTCCGTTGCGCATCCGAGATGCGTGAGCGCGCTTGCGGCACCGTGTCGATCATGCGTGCAAGCGACGGCGCCAGCGCCCGCGTGAGCGACTGCTTCGCGAGCACCAGCACCTGATTGCGCGCCGCCGCACCGAGCAGCTCGAAGAAGCGCGCCACGATCTCCACGGCATGCGGATCGCCCTGCGGCGATGCTTTGAAAGCCTCGTGAGCCGCAGCGAGCGCGGCCAAGTCCGCTTGCGTCCTGCGCATCGCCGCAAGCGCCGCCACCTCCGGCTCGATCACCATCATCGCTTCCCACACCGCCACGAACGTGACGTCGTGCAGCACGAGCGCGTGGCGCATTCCCGATGCGACCTGCGCCGCGGCCGGTCGACTGACGACCATCCGCTTCGCGCCGCGCGGACGCTTGATCAAGCCCGCGCTTTCGAGCCGCCGCAGCGCTTCGCGCACGGTCGAGCGATGTACTCGAAATTGCTGCGCCAGTTCGGTCTCCGGCGGAAGAGCGTCGCCCGCGCGCAGCTCGCGCGCGAGGATCTTCGCCTCGATCGCGGCGGCGACCCGTGTATACGCCGGGTCTCGATCGACGGGATCGAACAAGGGCGCCTCCGGCTCGTTCTGTCGGACGGCGACCGCAGGCACCAGCGCTGCGGCGCGGCGCGAACGGGCTTGAGACATGGATTTTTCTCTCGTTGACACTCGGTCGGATTGTCGGACAATAGGACAACTTGCACAAGTCACCCGAGGGGCGGAGCCGGGCGCCCGGTGCCGCCCCGCTGCTGGAGCCTCC
>JAAYXG010000724.1 GCA_012516015.1 Lysobacteraceae bacterium
GCAGGTATGCGCAGCGCGACATGCAAGGCGCCATCGGGTTCGACCTGGGCTCGTCGGTTGCCGCGCGTCTCTCCTTTCAAACGATCAACCGCGATGGCCTTTTCCACAACTTGTCGACCGGCGACAAGAAGTTCGGCGACAAGGAACGCCATTCGGGGCGGGCACAGCTCGCTTGGGAGCCCACGGATGACACTCGCGTGCTGCTCAACTATCACATCGGGCTCAACCGCGGTGAGAGTCTCGGCAACAAAGGCAATGGATTGTTGAATGCCGACGGCACGCTTTGCTCGGAGATCGATCTCGTCGGCAACTTCCGTCGCCGGAACAATTGCTTCGACCGAGGAGGGTTCGGAACCGCGCCGTTCAATCCTTCCACGGACGATTGGCACCATATCTACAACGTCTCTTCCACCCGTGCGGATGTGGACATCCAAGGCGGCTTTCTCCGCTTCGAGCATGACTTCTCGGCGGCGACGTTCGTCTCCATCACCTCGTACGACGTGACCGACGTGCAGTTCGCCGACGACGCATCGGCGACGAACACGTTTCAGTTCACGCCGTTTCAGGATTCGCGCTACTCGCAGTTCACGCAGGAGCTGCGCTTGATGTCCACCGGCGAGGGGCCGCTACGCGCGATCGGGGGGCTCTACTACTTCACGGAAGACTTGGAGCAGGCCACGAACGTGCGCCGCTTCGTCAACAATGCGGGCACGACCGCCTTCAACATACTCGATCAGACCGACGAAGATATTTCCATATACGGTCAGCTCGAATACGACCTGCATCCCTCGCTCACGATCACGGCGGGCGTGCGCTACACGGACAACGAGAAGGAAGCCGATTCGCTGTTCGGCGTGGCCGTGACTCCGTTTACGACCATTCCCACGAACACCTTCATCTCGCGCGAAATGGTGGAGCGCCTGACGGAGAACGCGCCGGAAACCTGTCCGCCGGGACCGCCGGGTGTCGATCCCGTGACCGGCCGTCCATTCGGCGGACCGCCGCCGTGCAGACTACCGCTGCTGCATCCGAGACAGTCGACGCATGAAGTGGGCGGCAAGCTCGGGCTCGCTTGGCGCTTCACCGACGATGCGATGCTGTACGGCCACTATTCGCGCGGATTCAAATCGGGCGGTTTCGACACGCGCGCCCTCGCGGCCTTTAGCGGCAATGTCGAGACGCCCGTCGAGCCCGAGACGCTCGATGCGTACGAGATCGGCGTGAAGTCCGAGCTGCTGGATTCGACGCTGCGCTTGAATGCATCGGCGTTCTACTACGAATGGTCGGATCTGCAGACGTTCGCGACCATCAACAGCGTACCCGGCTTCTACAACATCCCCACGGCGGAGCTCAGGGGCCTCGAAGTCGAGCTCAATTGGGTGCCCGCCGACGGATGGCTCGTGCAAGGCGGAATGGGCTACCTGCAAACGGAGATCACGGATGTCGGCGATCTCGCGGGCACGATCGACGAGGGTCATGAGTTGCCGAACTCGCCCGAGCTCACGTTCAACGCGCTCGCCTCCAAGCGCATCCTCATCGGCGACGGCGCGCTCACCTTGCAGGGCGACGTGCGGTACATCGGCAAGCAAGTGGATTCGTTGCAGTACGCACTCGACCGCATTTCGACGAACGAAGAGCAGACCTATCTGAACGCACGCATCTCGTATGCGTTCGGCGCGAATCATCGTTACCAAATCAGCCTGTTCGGCGAGAACCTGACCTCGGAGAAGACCTGTGTGGATATCGGCCCGTTCGACGATCCGACTGTGACACCTGCAAATCCCGCAGCGCTGCAGACCGCGACGAATCAGTGCGCGCCGAGCGACGGAACGGCGCTGTTCGGGATCACGGGTCGCGTGACGTTCTGATGCGGGAGGATTCGACGCTATCGCGACGGCGGTTGCTTGCAGCAGCGGGCGCCGGTGCGCTTGCTGCTGCGATGCACCGATTGACGGGTGCGGCGATCGATGCTCGAGCGCCGAATATCC
>JAAYXG010000725.1 GCA_012516015.1 Lysobacteraceae bacterium
AGGCATGCGTCGCACCGAGCTCTTTGGCGAGCTGTAAGCGGCTGTCATGCACGTCCACGGCGAAGATGTGTCGGCAGTTGGCGATTCTCGCCGCCATGATCGCGCTCAAGCCGACGGCGCCGCAGCCGTAGATCGCGATGGAGGTCCCAAACTCGGGCTTCAAACGATTCAGCACGGTGCCTGCTCCCGTTTGAATTCCGCAGCATAATGGTCCGAGTAGCGATAGATCCACGTCTTTATCGACCTTCACGAGGTTGCGTTCATGCGCCACGGCATGAGTGCCGAAGGAAGATTGCCCGAAGAATGTCGCTACATCGGTGCTTCCTTGACGCAGCCGGTAGGAGTCGTCTTCCATTCGGCCGCCGAAGTTGAGCTCGTTGAAGCGCGCACACACCGTAGGACGACCGGTCAAGCAGTTGTCGCACTGGCCGCAGTGTGCGAACGATATGACCACATGATCGCCTGGCGCCAAGCGAGTGACGTTGTCGCCGACCTGCTCGACGATGCCGGCGCCTTCGTGTCCGAGAACGATGGGGTAGGGTGAAATACCTAGATCGCGCGCAACCGCATCGGTGTGGCAAACACCTGTCGCGACGATTTTCACCAACACTTCGTTCGATTTCGGCGCAGAGAGACTCACCTCTTCCAGCGCGAACGGCTTGCCCTCGGCGTGCGTTAGTGCGGCTCGAATCTTCATCGCTTGCACTCCATTCATTTGTCCTCGCAGATGCGACACCATCTACCAAGTGGCCAAGCTCGGTCATCCGGTAAATCCCGGAGTGCAAACGATCGCGCTTATGTCTGTATTGCGCGGCAATCGTCCGTGGGAACTTCGAACGCAACACGTGTCTTGAACGCAGCGAGCAAGCCAAGATGCGTCCCCGCGACTCGCGATAACATGGCTTCCACAACCCAAGGTAGGAGGCTTCCATGGTGACCGATGTTGACATGCGGCATCTTCGCCGCTGCGTGGAGTTGGCCGAAGAGGCTCTGCAAGCGGGCGATCAACCGTTCGGCTCCGTGCTCGTCGCAGCGAATGGGTCCGTGCTCGCTGGAGAGCGGAACCGTGTTTCCTCCGGAGACGCCACTCGTCACCCCGAATTCGAGCTCGCACGCTGGGCCGCTGCAAACATGACACCGGCCGAGAGAGCAGCGGCGACCGTGTTCACTTCAGGAGAGCATTGTCCGATGTGCGCGGCTGCACACGGCTGGGTGGGACTCGGCCGCATCGTGTACGCGAGCTCATCGGAGCAACTGAGCATGTGGCGGACCGAGATGGGCATCCCTGCGCCGCCCGTGCGTCCGCTGCCGATCCGCGAGATCGTCCCGGGGCTGACGGTGGACGGCCCAGTACCCGACCTTGCTGAACGGATTCGCCAACTGCATCGTCGATACCACGGTGCGTAGCTTCACCACGGAGTCGTGCGGCTGCATGGACGGCGGCATCCTGCCGGCACGCTGTGCCGCGAACCTCGCACCGATCGACGCGTTGCGACACGAGTGAGCCGCCTAGTTGCGGTATACACGCGCTAGTGATCTCATTGTTCGAGTCGATCTCGAGACTCAATTCCAGGTTGCGTGAAGTCTGCCTAAACTCTGACTTAGGACTTCACAACCTCAGGAGACCAGCGATGTCTGATGCTCAATCTGTCCGCCGCCTCACGGTGCCCGATCTCACCGCACGCAAAGGGCGCGAGAAGATCGTCGTTCTGACGGCGTACACGACACCCATCGCGCAGCTGCTCGATCCGCACGTCGATATCTTGCTCGTTGGCGATACGGTCGGCATGGTGCTGCACGGCATGCCGACGACGGTCGGCGTCACGCTCGAAATGATGTGTCTCCACGGGCGTGCGGTCATGCGAGGATCGTCGCATGCACTCGTCGTCGTCGACATGCCGTTCGGCACGTACGAAGGCAGTCCGAAAGACGCTCACCAATCTGCGGTGCGTCTGATGCAGGAGACGGGATGCCAAGCCGTGAAAGTGGAATCGGCTCGCGGCATCGCCGATACCATTCGCTTTCTCACCGAACGCGGCATCCCCGTCATGGGACACGTTGGCCTGCGTCCGCAAGCCGTCAACGTCGATGGCGGTTTTAAAGCCAAAGGGCGCTTCATGGACGAGCGCGAGAAAGTGCTGGAAGAGGCCAAAGCCGCGGAGGAGGCCGGCGCGTTCGCCATCGTCGTCGAGGGTGTCGACAGCGAGCTCGCGGACGAGATCACGCGCCAGGTGGGCGTCCCCACGATCGGCATCGGCGCCTCGCCGAACTGCGATGGCCAAGTGCTCGTCACGGACGACATGCTCGGGCTCTTCGACTGGACGCCTCGATTCGTCCGGCGATACGCCAATCTCCGCGACGTCATCAGCCGTGCAGCGGAGACTTACGCGAACGACGTTCGCAGCGGGGAGTTTCCCAACAGCGCGGAGGTGTACAAGCTCAAGATCGTTTGACCGGAATGCCTGCGGAGGCAAAGCCACGCAACAATGAACGCGCTGGAAAGCTCTGGGTCTACCAGTTCTCTCCAAACGGACGCACCTCGACCTCGAAGCTCCATGCGCGGCGATTCTGATGCGCGAAAAAACACGCGGTTTCCGCTAAGCCGGCCGGATCCACGAAGAAATCGTCGTTCTTGTCCGGCATCGCCTGCCGTGTTCGCGGAAGGTCGACTACGCCGTCCACGATCAGCAGTCCCACATGGATGCCGATCGGCCAAAGCGTACGAGCCATCGATTCCGCGAGGCTGCGCTGCGCGGCCTTAGCCGGCGCAAACGCCGCAGTGCGCTTATTGCCGCGGAGCGACGCTGTAGCCCCGGTGAAGAGAATGGTGCCGGAACCTCGCGCCTTCATGCCCGGAATGACGGCTTGTGAGCAGAGCAGCGATCCATACGCGTTGATGCGCCAAGACGCTTCGAAGTCGGCGGGCGTGATTTCCTCGATAGATTTGAAGACGCCGCTCCCGGCATTGAACAGCAAAACGTCCACGGTGCCGAGCTCTGCCGCAATCGCACTGAAGACCGTGCTCACGGAGGCAGGATCGCTCACGTCGCAGGCATAGGCCTTGGCGCCCTCGAGCTGCTGTGCGAGATCCTCGACCTTCGAGGCGGTGCGAGCGAGCAGCGCGACGCCGTATCCGCCTTCCGCGAACCGCCTGGCCAACGCCGCTCCGTTACCCGGCCCCACGCCTGCTACGACAGCTACACGCTTGCGCTCGTTCATCGCATCTCCCTCTTCGTGCTCAATGTCCGATCGACATCATAGTTCCTGATCGGACCGGGCTCACGGTCAGTAAATGCGGCATGACGATCTTCGCCGTCGCTCGAGCCGAGGGTCACTGAATCCAAAAGCGTGCTCGCTGTGCCTCCAAGAATGATCGAGCGCCCTGACCGCGCAACATTGCGAGCGTGGACAGCGAACCGGCTTGAGTGCACGTTTGCGCGAGCACCGTCACAGAGTGGGGTGCACCCTGCACAGGCCATCCGGTGCGCGCATCGAGTATGTGCGAGTGCCGGATCCCATCCTTCATGACGAAGCGTCGCGAGTCCCCGCTCGTAGCGAGTGCACCCGCGTGAAGGGCTACAGTGGTCGTGGGCGAGCCCACGTCGTTGTGGGACTCGATACCGACGCGCCATGGCTGCCCGTCACGCCTCGGCGTGCGAACCGCAACGTCTCCGCCGAGGTTGACGAGACAGCTGACGCCCGGCGCGATCCGCTCTACGAGCGAAACGGCGCAGTCGACGGCATACTCCTTACCGATGCCGCCGAAGTCGATTTGCATATGCGGGCGCATCCGCAGCACCGGTCGACGCCATTCGACCTTGTGCCAGCCGATCAGCTCGCGCACCTTCTGGATTTGTTCTTGGGAAGGAACGCGATCGCCACCGTCGAATGTCCAGACTGTCCGCAACACTCCGGAAGTGATGTCGAATGCGCCGTCGGACAGTACAGTGAGCTGTTCAGCGAAATCCAAGAGGTTCGCCGTCTCCTCATCCACCGTGATGGGTGAGCCGTCGCTCGTGTTGATGCGGTGAACGATGTTGTTCGATCGATAGCGGCTGAATCGTTCCTCGACCGCCCATGCACAAGTCGCGACGGCATTCAGGACCGCGCGTGCGGTGGGCTCGTCGATGCGCTCGATCAGTAGCTCGCACGGACATGCCATCGCCCTGAAACGGCCAGCCCAATGATCCGCGTTGCACGCAAGCTCTGGCGCCATCCGAGAGCCGATCGTTCGACCAACTGCCTGCTGTCGCGCAGGTGCACCCATCGCTAGAAACCGAACCGATATCCAAACTGCAAGATGACGGCGCTGAGATCCGGGTACTGCTCTCGTGTACTTTGTGCTCCGATGTTCTGCGCCCGAGGAATTTCCCCGGTCTGCTGGTAGTACTCTAGGCGGACGTTCCACTCATTACCGGTGGCGGTCTGTTGACCAAACTTGAAGCCGACTGTGCTCGCATCGAATCGCCCCAAGCGGAAATCCGCCGAAGCAAACTCCGGCAACGGCTCGATGACAGTCAAGCTCGAGCGATAAAAGTCCGCTTCGGTTTGCGTATAGAAGCGCACTCTCGGTTCGATGTAGCTCGCAGCACCCAGCGGCCAGCGGAGTCGCGCCTCGAGCGTATGCGATTCGATGCTCCAGTCATCCGTCATGAAGCGGTATGAGGCGTGCAACACGGGCGCACCGAAGGCGTGCTTCATTTCAGCGAACACGCTGTGCTTCGTACGGCTATCGGGGCGACTCTCATATCTGTAGATGCCGTCAGGCCCGTCACCCACTGGGGTTCGTACCAGAGTATCGCCGCTCAGTGGATCGACGACGCTGAGTATCTTGTAGGGGTCATTCAGATAGCCGCTCGAGCGACTGAACGAGTAGTTCACGCGCAGGACGGTCGTGCGATTGAGCACCTGAGTCACTCCGAGCAAGAGGTCGAGGACATCTTTGCTATCTGTGCCCAACTTATTGCCTTGCAGACCCACATCCAGCATCTCGGACAGCGGAATAGGCACACCGCCCACCGGCTCGATGTCGTCTTGCGAATAGGCAACACCAAAGCTCAGTGTCGTGTTGCGCTTGTTGAAATCTCGCGACAGTCCAAGGTTGGCGCCGAGGTGGGTGTAGTCGTACTCGGTCGAGAAACTGACGCCCGCAGAAGCTTTGTATGCGCGTCCAAGGGGTTGCGACCAATTCACGGTGAGTGCGTAGCGTGTGTCGAGGAACGTGTCATCGAGCGGGACTTCACCCGCCGCAGTCGTGTACGTCGCATTCCCCGAGGGTGTCGTGAACGTCTGCGGTCGATTCGACGCGATCGCACCGCTCGGCGACGCACCTGTGAGCGTGTCGGCGCTGAGCGTCAGAGCGAGCGAACGCTCGTCGCCAAAATCCCGTATCGCAGCAATCGTAGCGCTTACGTCCTGTACGCGATCGTTATCTTCGGCGTAGTAGAGTAAGGCGGAGTCGAGCGACCAACGCGGCAACTCTTCAGCCTTCGCAGGTGGTGGCGCAGCAGTCCCGAGCAACGCGCAACTCGCGGCCGTCAACGCAGCATTGATGTTCCTACTGCCCTTACGATCTTCATTCATACGGAGCTCTCAATTGCATCCGCAGCCGCCGCCGCCGAAGCCGCGTCCGCCGCTCGTGGCTTCCTTGCTGAAGTAAATATGATCGTCGAGTGCGGCTTCGACCGGGTGGGCATCGAGCGACATTTCGGCTCGCGCAAGCACATCGCGCTCCCAAGGTTCGACACCAAGCTGTGCACAGCCTCCAAGGAGGAGGGCACCAAAGCACACGCATGCGAATCTGTTCACGTTTGCTCAACTCCTGTTTCGATCGCGGTCACGGCTGGTCCCTAACATGCTCATTGAGCAGCCGGGCGATTTCTCGTTCGCGTTCGTCACGTTCGCTCGTCTTGAATCCGACGTGGGTGATCAGAAGCTTGCCGTCAGGTCCGAAGACGAAAGAGCTCGGCATGCCGAGCAGCTCATACTTCGTGGCGAGCACCCCTTGTGGGTCGTAGAGAATTTCAAACTGCACTGGGACGTCGCGGAGAAAGCGTTCCGCAGCCGCTCGTTCGCGATCGACATTTACACCAAGAACGACGAGGCCCTGATTCTCATACCGCTTCTGCATTGAATCGAGCCAAGGAAAGGAATGGCGGCAGGGCGTACACCAGGACGCCCAAAAATCGACGAGCACGATCTTGCCCCGATAGGGCGATAGATCTAAGCCTTGCGCGTTGGCCGCCGGAGCACCGGCGAAGAGTGTCAGCATCACGGCGGCGAGCGCCGCTAGAATGAGAGCCATTCTCGATACCGAGGCTCCGCTAGACATTCATCCTGCTCCCGCGCCCACCTTTCGCTTACGTTCGCTTCGTCGGACGGTGGATCGAACCCAAATCAATCGCGACCTTCGACGAAAAGAGGACGACGCTCCTACGTAGCCGCTCCGTGGTTTCCCGATTCTCCGGGCGTTGCGCCAGTGAAAGAATAGGCCCGACTTACCACCGATCCGCGATGCAGTTGGGAGCGAGAGATGACGCAATCTGATCAGCGGTACGCCAGGGCGTCGATCATCCTGCATTGGGCAATGCTCGCTCTGCTGGTGGGCGTGTATGCATGCATCGAGCTACGTGAGCTGTATCCGCGCGGCAGCGATCCTCGGGAAGCGCTCAAGACTTGGCACTTCATGCTGGGTCTCACGGTGTTCGCTTTGGTCTGGATCCGAATGGCTGCACGCCTGTTCGGTAAGACGCCGCCTATCATGCCGGCCGCACCGAAGTGGCAGCGGCTCGTTGCAGACATCGTGGAATTGGCGCTCTACATTCTCATGTTTATCCTGCCGCTGCTCGGGTGGGTCACACTGAGCGCCGAAGGCGATCCGATTCCGTTCTTCGGCCTGGAGTTGCCTGCGCTTGTGGCGCCGAACGAGTCGCTCGCGGAGCGCACGGAAGACCTCCACAAGACACTCGGAACAGCTGGTTACTACCTCATCGCGCTGCATGCACTTGCGGCGCTGTACCATCACTATGTGCGGCGAGACAACACGCTGCGGCGAATGATGCTCTCGCGTGGCAGGACGGAACCCGAACCCCGACTGCGATGAAGATCTCTGGATCTGCGTAAAGGCGCCGTGGGTCAACCATCGGTGACGTTATACTGCGGTGCCTATGGATGCCGTGTCAGCGCACAGAGCAGGCCCAACTCAGGGTGCGTGCGCTCGAGCGGTGAAACGCTGGTCGACCTTGCTCCTGTGTCTCGCGCTCGGCAGGAGCGCCG